>NZ_JBPQTK010000078.1:0-27447 GCF_051386315.1 Micromonospora sp. URMC 107 | reverse complement strand
GCCGATCCCGGCCGGCCGCTCCGGCTCCCACGTACGGTCAGCGCGGTCCGGAGTCGGCGCCGGTCACGAAATCGATCACCTGGCGGGCCACCTCCGGCGCGGACATGATGCGGTGGTGACCGAGCCCTTCGGTGGTGACCAGACGGGCCCCGGCGCCGTACGCCTCGGCCAGCAGCTCCGCTTGGCGATAGGAGACGACCTGACCCGGAGGCGGCGGCCCAGTTCGGCTAGCGGGACCGGCAGTGCACTGGACGCCGCGAACGTCCGGCGAGGCTTTCGCCGGGTCGCCGCCAAGGCCGGACTGACTGCCGCCGAATGGACGCCCCGGGAGCTGCGTCACAGCTGCGTGTCGGTGCTGTCCAGCAGCGGTGTGAGTCTGGAGGACATCGCAGGAAGCACTAGAGGGCACATCCTTCGATAGGATGTGCCCTCTCACCTGGTCGGGGTGGCCGGATTCGAACCGACGACCTCTTCGTCCCGAACTGGCTGCATCGTGGTCTGGTCGGGCTGCTCCCGAGGTCACGTGCTCTGCTGAGGCTCGGCTCGGCCTGGTTCGGCTGACACGGTTGCTGTACTTCGCTGCTGTACTGCTGGCGTTAGACGAGGCGCTGGATGCGGACCTTGGGCTGCTCGTTTCTCAGGTGGCCTTCCTTGTGCTGGCGGACCTGCTCGTCCCAGACCTCTTGGTCGTAGTCGGGGTCGGGTGGGATCCATTTGTGGGAGCCGTCGCTGTAGTGGAATTTCTCGTCGCCGGGTCGCAGGATGCTCATCGGGTCCAGCCGAGGAATCGGTGGTGCAGGTGGCCGGCGGGGATGTGGGTCAGGTCCTGGGCGGCGTCGACGAGCTGGGCGGCCAGGTAGAGGGCCAGCGGCACCGAGGCGCTGTCGTACTCCGCTCGCAGTTCGCACCGTCGGGGCTGGCAGGGCCAGTCGGCACCGCAGCCGCCGCACGTCCAAGCCGGTGTCACCGGGAGGTGCGTCGTCATCGCGGCGCATCCTGGCTCGGCCAGTGGCCGCGGTTGATCGGGATGGGATGACGGCTTCGGCACGGCAGGTCGCTTCCGCAGCGGCAGATACGCCGCCAGTGCCGCCATGACCAGACAGGCCGGTGCCGGCGGGCGAGCGTCAACGCCGCCGCCAAGACGTACTCGTCGTAGGACACGCGTCGCCGGCTGTTGTTCTGCCTCTGGTGGTAGCCGGTGTCCCGCACGGGACCTGCGGTCGGAGAAGTTGCATCGTTCGGTCTGGTCACCGTGCCTCCCGCCGACGCTGAGGATCCCGTGGGCACCCGGTCAGCCGTGTCCGGAGACAGGGCACCCACGGCAGGACGACCCGGCCGCCAAGCTGGGTAGCCCCACGAGCAACTTAGGACGCAATGTGCGCAGGGTCAACAGCTACGACACATAGCGTTGTAAGTCGAGCCCGCGATGTGGTCTGCTTGCACCAGCCGCCAAGCTGGGAGCACCACCTATGTCTGAAGCTGCCTACCTACAGGTCGCCCGAGATATCCGAGAGCAGGTCAGCTCCGGCCAGTTGAAGCCGGGCGACAAGCTGCCCTCGTTCGCTGCCCTCTGCGAGCACTACAAGGTCAGCAACACCGTAATCCGCGCCGCCATGCTCCTGCTCAAGGCTGAGGGCCTCATTGATGGCCGGCAGGGCAAGGGCGTCTACGTCGCCAACCCGCTTCCCCGGTAAGCCGGGGTCGCTTTCCGAGGCACGACCCCTCGCTTACAAGTTCTGAGCGCTTCGTCCGGCCGCGTCCGCGTACGTCTCTGACGTCGGGCGCTGATCCGTAGCCCTCCGTCGCTGTCCCTCGTCGTCAGGCCCTGTTGCTGTCACCGTTGCTGTCGACAGCAACAGGGCATCGCTGGCACGCGAGCGTTGGTCCGACGAGCGGTCGCGCCTCGTCATCTGGCACCATCGCAGCGTGAGCACGAAGCACCCAACTATCGTCGCTGCGCTCGCCGGTGCGCTCGCTGGCGCTGCTACGTCGGATGTCCTCCGGATGGCTTCCTCGCCATCGGCCGGTGATGAGCCAGTGCTAGACAAAAAGGTGCAAGCGGACGATCTAGACAAAGAACTGATCGACCAGCTTCATGCAGCAACCCTCAAAGCATCTGACTCATGCTTCGAAATCAAAAAGCTCTGCGCGACTGTCCTTGTCCCCACAGGAACCCTTGTCGCCCTATTCTCTGGCCGACGCCTTACTGCCGCAGTATTCTTTTCGGGCCTCCTCGTCATCATTTTCTTCTGGCTCGCCGATGCAGTTGGCTACTACTATCAACGTCGACTTAGGGTCACAATGGACGTGATTTGGCGACGCAGGGCAGCACGGTGTGAGGAGCCCTGGACGCCACCGAACACTGCAACGGCATCGCCACTCAAGGCAGCGTTTAACGGGTCGATGACTTATTACGCATTGCTCGCAGCGCCGGTTCTCGTGGCCCTAACTCTATATGCCTTCGATATCATCGGCTCGCCGGCCGTGGTGTCTCCATGAACGCCTTCGTTAGTTACAGCAGGCGCGACAACCCGCTTAGGCGACTCGCCGAGATCGAGGCACAACTAAGCCACCTTGGCCATGTCTACATCGATGACTTGCATCATCCACCAAGCATTGACCGACACGCTGCCGTGATTGCTGCACTAAAGACAGCGGAAGTCTTTATAGCCGTAACGTCGCCGAACTATCCGCACACCCCATGGACTAGATTCGAGGTCAGCGAAGCGGCACGCAGAAAAATTCCGCTGTTACTCCTAACGACTAACGACGAAATCCGATCGGCTTACTACGACGAGATTCTGCCAGCTACGCGGACTGCTTGACCACTAGGCAACCGACACAGTCCCCTGACCTGCTGCCGCGCGGCTCCGGTCTCGCGGAAAGGTCCGTCAGTATCAACGCTCGTTTGCAGACATCCGTTCCGATTGTCACCCACTTAGTCACTCAGATTCTGTAGAGTTCGCCGCTCCTCCGCTTTCTTCCAGGACGTCATTGCCTGACGATGCTGAACCATCGGTGTTCTGAGGTCCCTGTCGACCGAGGACACGATCGTTGACCTCCTTCAGCCTTCGCTTGCCTCCAGGGGGCATCCGCCGCGCTTCGTCCTTCGCGTCCCCATCCCGCACGTAAACACGAACTCCTCCTCCGAACTCCTTCCAACTCTTCATCAGAGAACTGATTTCACGCAACGCCTTCGCGCTATGGTGCTGGCCGTATGTGTCGACCCACATTCGACTTTTATAGACCGACCAGTCCAAGATTGCCTTCGTTGGTTTCATTTTCTTCCCATGCGAGTCATCGTAGAAAACGGTGACCTCGTGCCGGTCAGGCAGTCCGGCGCTTTTTCTTTCGATACCCGAATCCCAGAAGATTCGCCACTCCTGGCCGGGCACCAATACAGGGATAGTATCGAAGAGTCCTACAGGCTCCGACCCCAGACCTCCATCAGATGAAGTGCGACTTAGAGGGCGGTCGCATTCCATCCGAACATCATAGGCGGCAGTAGTTCCGAAGTTTTTGACTGCAAATTCAATAATCTGCTGATCGGCCTGACTGGGCTCCATGAAGGCAACTACGTAAGGCTGAGCCTGTTCCTCTCGGACGGCTCTGGCAACACGGACTTGTTTGAAGGCCGCAATGCTAGCAATAAACGCGATACCAGCGGTCGTCCAACCTGCCGCCGCCGCCCACGTATCCGGGTTGGTCTCGCCGACCCACTGCCATACGTCCTGGCCGGCATTTGAAAACCAGTTAAGAATGTCGGACATGAGCCTCTGCACCTCACCGGTATAGCTGGCTGAGATAATTGCAAGGAGCCTACGGCGGGCCGAAGCAACTCCTCATTTTGACACACTCAGTCCGTTTGGATGTCTTGGTTGTCGAAGAGACGGACCGGCTCCGCGCGCCCCGATCTCCGCCATCGCAATCCTCGGTTATCCACGAAGACGACGTCCAGCGAGGTCCACGTCGGGGTACCCGGACATCCTGGACCCACATGCATCAGGTGCCAGTCGTCGGGTGCTTCCATCCACGCCGTCGCCCTTGAGTCATGTGGCGGAACGGTCTCGACCAGTAGTGGTCGGCTGCGGTCGGGAATGATCACTTTGACGTCCCACACTGGCTCGTCGCTGTGGTTATAGACCCGAACGTGGACCTGATCACGGGGCCCCTGCATGGACGTGGGCAGGTGGTCGCTTGGTATCGGCACATCTGGATTAAGTGTGGCATATACCAGTCGGGCCTGGCGGCGCTCGTTGTCTTGGCGCTCGCGGTCCCTCTCTCGCGACTCAGCCCGCCTTGTCCTGATTTCGCGCACCAACAGGGTGAGGGTTGCACCGAAGGTGGCTGTGGTGAACGCTCCGCCAAGCAGGGAACCGAGAGCATCCGCCTCATTCCAGCCAAACTCACCAAGCTGCATCCGCTCTCCATTGAGGCCGAACCGTCAACGCTACCGATGGTGGGACACGTCCTCATCAAGCGTAGAGCGGGCACGCAACGCTCCGATCGACCGACCAGAGGCATCGGCACAACAGCGCTCGCCGAGAGGGCTATCATCCCGTCTGCCGTCGACCCGCATTCTTGTGGAGCAGGCCGCCGCCCGGCCCGCCACGTCAAGACGGCCTTGACGCACAGTCGGACGCTGGCGGGTCGGGCGGCGGCCTGCTCGGCTCGCCCGGGTCGACGGCGGGCGGGATGGTTCCCACCGCAACCACCCACGGACCGCAAGCCGCCGACGGCCCCCGGTCATCCTGGAGCCGGAGCGCCCCCGCCGGAGGCGCAGTAACCGCAGCCCCGGCCACCCACCCGACGGCCGTCGACGGACCCGGCGTGCGCTTCCCCACGCCGCGCGGACTGCTGGCCGCGCGGCCCCGGCCGGCTGCCGGCCCACCGGGACAACGGCCTGTCGTCATCCGGCGGCCCACCGGGCTACCCGCCCTCCGCGCCAGCCGCCGGGCGTCCTGCGTGACCGGAGTCGGAGCGTCAGTGGAGCGACGGGCGCGCGCCCTGGCGGCGGCGCGTGCGGCCCGTTCAGGGCCGCCTTGATAGATGTACAGAAAGTCCTCCCACAGGGGCCGGCAGCCGACCAGATCGCCTCCGGCGCGGGGTCACAGCGGGTTGACGTGTCGGTGCTCGGTGCTACCGTGGTCTCGTCGAGCACGTCAGCGCGGCCTTCCTGCCGGATCGCTGAACTCGACTCCGGAGTTGCCGAGCGGCCTTCCTTGCCGCTGATGCGGGTCACATCCCACCGGCACTCGATCGCACCGGCCACTGTGCCGGTTTCCGGATTCCACTGAGCGGCCCAGCACGGCCTTCCTGCCGTCCACGGTGGCCCGGATTCGCGTACCTCGACGGGTGGGGATCGCCTGCGGCAACCCACCGGATGCCGATGACCAGGCACCCCACCCGTCCCGGCATCACACCCACGATTCCCGGACCGGAAGGACGTTCCCCCGATCGGCGGCCAGTGGCTCGGCCACGCTTCCGCCCTCCGGCGTCAGCCGCCCTCCCCGGCGGTGCCAGGAGACACCACGAACACCACCGACGGACACCGCTCCGACAACCGGTGGCAGTTCGTACCCGTCCCCTGCCACCGCCTGAGGAGAGATTCCGTGTCTACCCTGCTCACCCTGCGTCGCCCCGGTTTCGCCGCCGGCCGTGATGCTCAAGCCCTGCACCGAGCCGCCACGCCGGACTTTCTCGGCTGGCTGGAGCACACCCGCGCCGCTGCCGGCTGCACCCGCCCGATTCGCCTGACCGGCACCCTTACTGCCGTCGAGTCGGCCACCGGCCGGGTGGTTGGGGAGCGGCATACCGACGAGTTGCCCGACCGGACGCTGTACAAGGCATGCGGCAACCGCCGTGCCGCCCAGTGCCCCGACTGCGCCTGGGTCTACGCCGGCGACGCCTTCCAGGTCGTCCGCTGCGGCCTGACCGGCGGCAAGACCGTCCCCACCACCGTCGCCCGGCACCCGGTCGTCTTCGCCACCTTCACCGCGCCGTCCTTCGGCACGGTCCACCACCGGCACATCCCTCGCCACACCTGCGCCGACCGGCGGCGTTGTGACTGCCGCCCGGCGCCCTGCCACGCCCGCCGTACCGCCGGCATCTGCCCGCACGAACGGTCCGCGGCCTGCTTCGCCCGCCATGAAGCCGACGATCCGCAGCTCGGTCGGCCGCTGTGCCTGGACTGCTACGACCATGACCACCAGGTCGTCTGGAACGCCTACTCCGGCGAGCTGTGGCGGCGCACCAAGCAGGCCATCGAACGCCACCTCACTGCCCTGTGCCGCCGACGGGGCATCGATCACGTCCAGGTCGCCACCGACTCCGGGAGGGTCCGCCGGGTGCCGCCGGTACGGGTGTCACACGGGAAGGTCGCTGAAATGCAGCGCCGGGGCGCGGTGCACTTCCACGCCCTGCTCCGCCTCGACGGCGTCGATCCCCACGACCGGCACGCCCTCGTCCCGCCACCGGCCGGCATCACCGCCGACGATCTCGACGCCGCCGTCCACGCCGCCGCCCGGCAGATCACCTTCACCACCCCCGCGCACCCCGACCGGTCGCAGGGCTGGCCGATCGCCTGGGGCGAGCAGGTCGACGTACGCCGCATCGGCACCGGCGACGGGGACGTGACCGACGGGAGGGTGGCCGCCTACCTGGCCAAGTACGCCACCAAGTCCACCGAGGCCACCGGCCACTGCTCCACGCGGCTCACTCCTGACACCGTCGACGCCGATGCCGACCCGGAAGGCGACCACCTCGCCCGCCTCATCGGCGCCTGCTGGCGACTCGGCCGCCCCACCCACACCTGGAGCAGCAACACCGCCACCCCGACCGGTGGGCGTCAAGGCGACCTTGACAGCAAACCGAACCCCTACGCCGGGTTGCGGCGCTGGGCGCACATGCTCGGCTACGGCGGTCACTTCCTCACCAAGGCCCGCCGCTACTCGATCACCTTCGGACTGCTCCGCGACACCCGCGCTACCTACCGCCGTGCCGAAGACGACACCGCCGACACGATCACCGTGGGCGCCCTGACCTTCGTCGGCTCCGGCTGGCTTACCAACGGTGACGCCCTGCTCGCCAGTACCGCCGCCGCCCAACACCGCGAACGCCAACGCGTCGGCCGGGAAGAACTCGCTCACGAAATGTGGCTGACCGGGGCCGCCGCATGAGCCGAAACCTCACCCCACGCTGGTACTCACCTGCCGAGGTCGCCGTCCTGCTCGGCTTCGGCCTGTCCAAGGTCAAGATGAAGATCGCCACCGGCGAGCTGCGCTCCATCAAGGACGGCAAGTACCGCCGCATCCTCCCCGAATGGGTCGACGAGTACATCCGTGAACAGGTCGAACGGCAGGAGGCCGCCTGATGCCCGCCCGCGTACGCGCCAACGGCGAAGGCTCGATCTTCCCGTACCGCAACGGCTTCGCCGCGTACGTCTGGGTCACCAAGCCCGACGGCAAGCGGACCCGAAAGTACGTCTACGGCCAGACCCGCGAGATCGTCCACGACAAGTGGATCAAGCTGCACCAGCAGGCAAAGGCCGGACCGGTCGCCACCCGGGTGCCGACCCTCGGCGATTATCTGACCTACTGGCACCGGGAGGTGGTGCGCCCCAACCTCGCACCGCTGACCTGCGCCACGTACGAGACGATCCTCCGGTTGTACGTGATCCCCGGCCTCGGTGGGAAGCGGCTCGATCGGCTCCAGGTGCGCGACGTGCAGACGTGGATCAACGAGGTGGCCCGCACCTGCCAGTGCTGTGCCCAGGGCAAGGACGCCCGCCGTCCGGAACTCAGGCGGCGGTGTTGCGCGCTCGGCCGGTGTTGCGGCGATTCGCCGTCCGCCCGCACCGTCAAGGACATCCGGGGCGTGCTGCGCTCGGCGCTCAACCACGCCGCGACCGAGGAACTGGTCACCCGCAACGCCGCCGCCCTGGTCAAGCTCCCACCCGTTCGCCGCCGCAGGGGCAGGGCCTGGACCAGCGACGAGGCGCGTCGCTTCCTGGAGTCCGCGCGGGCCGACCGGGATCCGCTGTACGCCGCGTACGTGTTGATCCTGGTGCTCGGCCTGCGCAAGGGCGAGGTACTCGGCCTCACCGAGGACGCCGTCGACCTGGCGGCGGGGGAGTTGTCGATCGGCTGGCAGTTGCAGCGGGTCGGCGGCCAACTGTTGCACCGGGAGACCAAGACGCAGACCTCGGACGCCACGCTCCCGCTGCCGGACATCTGCGCGGCGGCACTCGACCTCCGCCAGTGCGCGAGGAAGAACGACCGCGACCAGGCCGGGATCGCCTGGCAGGGCTCCCGGCTGCTGTTCACCACCCGCTACGGAACGCCGGTCGAGCCGCGCAACTTCAACCGTTCCTGGGACGCCCGCTGTGCCCGCTCCGGGGTCCGGAAGATCACCGTGCACGACGCCCGGCGTACCTGCGCGACCCTACTCGTCGACCTGGACGTGCACCCGCGCGTCATCATGCAGGTGCTTCGGCACGCGGAGGTGTCGGTGACGATGGAGATCTACTCGCAGGCGTCCTCGGACGCCACCCGCGACGCCCTCAAGCGCCTGGGGGAGAGCCTGCGGTGACCGCCGCTGCTGTACTCATCTGCTGTACGAATGCATCAGGGGCCACTCTCATCGATGGAGAGTGGCCCCTGACCTCGGTCGGGGTGGCCGGATTCGAACCGACGACCTCTTCGTCCCGAACGAAGCGCGCTACCAAGCTGCGCCACACCCCGAGGCGTGCCGACAAATAGTAGCCCACCCCGGTCGGGGGTCCAACTCGGTACCCCCACCGCCGTGCCGGCCCTCCCGACGGTGGGGAAGCGCCCGGCGACCGGTCGCACGCCGCGCCTGATGTCGTAAACGATTCAGCTCGACAGGGCGCACCACCCGTACCCACCCGGGCCCGGACCGATCCGCCGACCCGCCGGGCCGCCGGGCCGTGGGCTGCGGCCCGGCGGATCGCAGGCGTACGGGTCAGCGGGGGATCAGGGTGAGCACGCTCGCCTCCGGCGGGCAGGCGAACCGGACCGGCGCGGTCGGGTGGGTGCCGAGCCCGGCGGTGACGTGCAGCCAGGAGTCGGATCCGGGCCAGCGGTGCAGGCCGCGTGCCATGGAGCGGGGCAGGCCGCAGTTGGTGACCAGCGCGCCGACCCCCGGTACGCAGACCTGGCCGCCGTGGGTGTGCCCGGCGAGCATCAGCCCGAAGCCGTCGGCGGCCATCCGGTCGAGGACGGCCGGCTCGGGAGAGTGGGTGAGCGCGATCGACAGGTCGGCGGTGGGCGACACCGGCCCGGCCACGGAGTCGTAGTCGTCCCGTTCGACGTGCGGGTCGTCCACCCCGAGCAGCTCGACGACCCGGCCGCCGGCCTTCAGGGTGGTGCGGGCGTTGTTCAGGTCCGCCCAGCCGGCACCGACGAAGACGTCGCGCAGCTCCTCGTGCGGCAGCTCGACGCCCTCGGTGTATTCCCGGTCGGGCAGGAAGTAGGTGAACGGGTTCTTCCAGACCGGCCCGGTGTAGTCGTTGGAGCCGAAGACGAAGGCACCGGGGAAGTCGAACAGCGGCTGGAGGGCGCGCAGCACGCCGGGCACGGCGCCCGGGTGCGCCATGTTGTCCCCGGTGACCACGACCAGGTCGGGGTCGAGCGCGGCGAGCGACGCCACCCAGCGCTGCTTGCGCCCCTGGTCGGGCATCATGTGCAGGTCCGACAGGTGCAGGACCCGCAGCGGCTCCGCGTCGGCCGGCAGCACCGGCACGTCGTACCGCCGCAGGGTGAACATGTTGCGCTCGACGAGTGACGCGTACGCCAGGGTCGCCGCGCCGAGAGCGGCGGTCCCGGTCGCGAGCCGGAATAGTGTGCGCTTTCGCATGGCGTTCAGGGTAGTTTCACCGACCATGAGCACGCTGAAGGACCGTCTGACCGCAGACATGCGCGCCGCCCTGAAGGCGCGCGACGAGCTGACCACCTCCACGCTGCGGATGGCGCTCGCCGCCGTCGGCACCGCCGAGGTCGCCGGGAAGGCCAAGCGCGAGCTCACCGACGACGAGGTGCTCGCGGTGCTGACCAAGGAGGCGAAGAAGCGCCGGGAGGCGGCCACCGCCTTCGGTGACGCCGGCCGCACCGAGCAGGCCGCGAAGGAGGTCGCCGAGGGCGAGGTGCTGGAGCGCTACCTGCCGAAGCAGCTCCCCGACGCCGAGCTGACCGAGCTGGTCGCGGGGGCGCTCGCCGCGGGCGGCTTCACCGGCAAGGCGCAGATGGGCCCGGCCATGAAGGCGGCCCAGGCGGCGGTGGCCGGCCGGGCCGAGGGTGGCCGGGTCGCCGCCGAGGTACGCCGCCAGCTCGGCCTCTGACCCGGGCCGCACCTACCCGCGTACGCGAAACGGGCGGGCACCCCCCGCGAAGGGGTGCCCGCCCGTGGCGTTCGTCCGGTCGGCTCAGCCGCCGGGGCGGTTGGGCGGTCGGCCGGGGTTGGTCGGCGGCCTGTTGTTGTCGGGCGTCGTGCCCGGGGCGGTGCCACCGCCGGCGCTGATCTGGATGGTCACCACGCCGCCCTTGATGGTCCGGCCGTCGGGGCTGGTGCCAGCGGCCTTGCCGGCGGGGCAGCTCGACGGGACCTTGATGTCGGAGATGACGGCATCGAAGCCCTCCGCCTCGATCCGGGACTTCGCCTGCTCCGGGTCGAGGCACTTCACGTCGGGGATCCGGCGCTGGTCGCCCTCGGAGATCTTCTGGCCCGGGGGCTCGAAGTTCATCCGCTTCTTGCCCTTCATGGCGTCGCGCAGGGTCTCGTAGACCGGCGGGTTGATGCCGTCGCGGGGGGCGTGCTTCATCTTGACGTTGGTCTGCGGCCAGTCGGGGTCGGCCATGATGCCGGCCACCGCGTACTGCTTGGTCATCGCGACCAGGGCCGCGCTCTTCTCGGAGTCGGTGGTGCCGGACTTGCCGGCCACCGGCGCGTCGACGATGCCCCGGACGTTCGCGGCCGTGCGGCTGCCGCCGCACTTGCTGGTGGAGGAGTTGTCACCGACGGGGCAGCGGGCGGCGTCGACGGCGGCGCGGGCCACCTCGGTGCTGACCCGCTTCTCGCAGCGCGGATTGGCGATGTCGAGCTTCTTGCCCTCCGGGTCCTTGATCTCCTGCACCGGGATCGGCTCGCAGTACTTGCCGTCCGCCGCGAGGGTGGCGTAGGCGTTGGCCAGCTCGAGCGGGGTGGTGTCCGTGACGCCCAGGGTGAACGCGCCCCAGTCGTGCGCGTAGTCCTTGTTGTTGGCCCACTCGTTCTCCCGGCTGACCCGGAACTGGATGCCGAGCCGCTTGGCCACGTCGACCACGTTCTCGGCGCCGACCTGCTGCTGGAGCGGCACGAAGTAGGTGTTGATCGACTGGGCGAAGGCGCTCCACATGTTCTGCACGCCGCCGGCCTTCTTGCCGGAGTTGGTCGGGCAGTACTTGTTGGTGCCGGGGCACGCGGCGGGGCTGCCCGACTCGACGATGTACTCCGACTTGAACTGCTGCGGAGCGTTGATCGTGTAGCCGAGCGGGATGCCCTTCTCCAGCGCCGCCACGATCGTGAAGATCTTGAAGGTGGAGCCGGCCTGGTAGCCCGTGATGCCGTCGCCGCCGGTGAGCAGCGGGTTCACGGTGTTCGGGTAGTTGCCGCGCTTGCCCTTCTTGCGCTGCTTCGGCTCGCTGTGTGGCTTGTTGGCCGGCTTCTTCGGGTCGTCGAGCTTGAAGTTGCGGTTCACCGCCAGCGCCCGCACCCGGCCGGTGCCCGGCTCGACCACCGCCACCATGGCCGCTTCCTTGCTCTTCTCCGACTTGGCCTTGCGGACTGCCTTGTCGGCGCCCCGCTGGGCCTGCGGGTCGAGCGTGGTGACGACGGTGTAGCCGCCGCTCTTGAGTCGCCGCTCCCGGTCGTACGAGGTCGAGCCGAACGTCTCCTGCTGCATCCACCAGCGGTAGAAGTAGTCGCAGAAGAAGCCCCAGCCCTTCTCGTTGGTCGAGACGCAGCCGTTGGGGGCCCGCTTGCCGGTGACCACGAGCTTGGTGGCCTTCGCCGCGTCCGCCTCCTGCTGGGTGATCGCGCCGGTCTCGACCATGTTCTGGATGACGTAGTCGCGCCGGGCGAGGGCCGCCGCGTGGCCGCTCTTGGTGGTCGGGTCGTTGGTGCTCGGCGCCTTGACCATGCCGGCGAGCATCGCCGCTTCCTCGAGCTTCAGCTTGCTCGGCGGCTTGTTGAAGTAGACCTGGCTGGCGGCGTAGATGCCGTACGCGCCGTTGCCGAACGCGGCGATGTTGAGGTAGCGCTCCAGGATCTCGTCCTTGGAGAGCTCCTTGTCGATCTGGATGGCGTAGCGCATCTCGCGCAGCTTGCGGGCGCTGGTGTCCTCGGTGGCCGCGACCACGTCCGCCGGGTGACTCGCCGAGTAGGCGATGGCGAGCCGGACGTACTGCATGGTCAGCGTCGAGGCGCCCTGCTGGCTGGACGCGTTGGACTGGTTGTTGACGAAGGCCCGGGCGATGCCGTTGAGGTCCACGCCGTTGTGCTTGTAGAAGTCGTGGTCCTCGGCGGCGATGATCGCCTTCTGCATGACGGGCGCGATGTCGGCCAGCTTCACGTCGCGACGGTTCTCGTCGTACATGGTCGCCAGCGGGGTCTTGCCGTCGGAGGCGAGAAGGTAGCTGATCTGCGGCGCGCGGGCCACCGTCAGCTCCTTGGGAAGTGCGCCGAAGGTCTCGGCGCCGGCCTTCGCGGCCAGCCCGGACATCGCCACCGCGGGGAAGGCCGCCGCCGCGACCACCACGCCGGCCAACAGGCCACATATGAGTAGCGATGCGGCGTTGGTCAGCACATTGTGGTCACGTTTCCGCATCCAGGTCACCTCGACAGGGTACGCGAGTAGGGAACGAGGGGCGCCGGGGCGTTCTTGCCCCATTTCCTGCGCGCGCCGACCTCGTTGTGCTAAACGCACGACCCCCGGTGTGAGGTTGCGTGAATCCGCCGCCGAGTCTCCCTCCTGACGGAGGAGGCCCGCAGCGTTTTCACCGACTCCGACGGGGTAACCGGCGGTCGCGAAGCCCGGGAAGCCGGGAGTGTCCGGAATGATGGATTTCGCCGACAACGTTGCGTAATCAGTCGACTACAGAGCATGATGGGGGCGGCGACAGCGCCACATGTCGTCCGTGCCGCCTTGGGGAAGGCAGGCCGGGCGATCGGGGGGAATTGCCGGCTGGTCCGCGACGGGGTCGGTAGGTACTGCAAGGGGGGACGTGTACAGATGGGCATGATTACTGACTGGCCGTCGCTGGCGGCGTGTCAGAACGGGGACCCGGACGCGTTGTTCGTACAGGGCGCCGAACAGAACGTGGCGAAGCGGATCTGCCGGAGCTGCCCAGTTCGGTACGAGTGCCTGGCCGACGCGCTGGACAACCGGATCGAGTTCGGCGTGTGGGGTGGCATGACCGAACGCGAACGCCGCGCGCTGTTGCGCCGCCACCCCCAGGTGGCGAGCTGGCGCAAGATGTTCGAGGCCGCGATGAAGAAGAACGCCAAGGACAAGACCGGCAAGGACAAGATCCTCGTCAGCACCGCCGGCTGAGCGCCGTCACGGCCGGCTGATCGCCGCGCCGATCGTCCGCAGCCCGTCGACGTCGTGCACGTCGGCGGGCTGTGCCGTCACCGACACCGCCGGCACCGCCGGGAAGGCCTCGGTGAACCGGGCCGCCACCTGCCGCTCGCGTGTCGCCTGCTGGGCCAGCGCCGCGTGGGCCCGAAGCACGTCGGCGGTGCCCTCGTGCCCGCCGAGGCCGGCCAGCCGCTCCGCGGCGGCCAGGCTCTCCGCCGCGTCGAGCCCGGGCACCGCCGAGCGGTGCACCCGGTTGAGCACCAGGCCCGCCAGCGGCATCTTCTCCTCGCGCAGCCGGCCCGCGAAGTAGGCGGCCTCCCGGACCGCGTCCGGCTCCGGGGCCGCGACCAGCAGGAACGCCGTCTCCCGCGCCTGGAGGATGCGGTACGTCTGCTCGGCGCGCTGGCGGAAGCCGCCGAACATCGAATCCAGCGCGGCGACGAAACCGGAGAGGTCGGTGAGCAACTGCGCGCCGAGCACCTTCTGCACGACCTTGGAGAACATCCCGAACGAGGCTGTGACCAGGCTGAACATGCTCCGGCCGCCGGTGCGCGCCGGGGCCAGCAGCAGCCGCAGCATCCGCCCGTCGAGGAAGCGGGACAGGCGGGCCGGGGCGTCCAGGAAGTCCAGCGCCGAGCGGGACGGCGGGGTGTCCACCACGATCAGGTCCCACTCGCCCCGGGCGTGCAGCTGGCCCAGCTTCTCCATCGCCATGTATTCCTGCGTGCCGGCGAAGGTCGAGCTCATGGCCTGGTAGAACGGGTTGGCGAAGATCTCCGCCGCCTTCGCCGGATCGGTGTGCTGGAGCACCACGTCGTCGAAGGTGCGCTTCATGTCGAGCATCATGGCGTGCAGCTCGCCGCCGTTGGCCTCGACGTCGATTCCCTTGACCTGGCGGGGGGTGTTGTCCAGCTCGGTCAGCCCGAGCGACTGGGCCAGCCGGCGGGCCGGGTCGATGGTGAGCACCACCGTCCGGCGGCCGTGCCGCTCCGCGGCGCGTAGCGCGAGCGCGGCCGCCGTGGTCGTCTTGCCCACCCCGCCCGCCCCGCAGCAGACCACGATCCGGACGCCCGGATCGGCGAGGATCTGGTCGACGTCCAGCTGCGGCGCCGCGTCTTCGGAAGGCACCAATCGAGCGTATCGGGCCGGGTCGGTCCGTGCGCCCGTGCCGCTGGCAGGTGTGAGTCAATCCGCTCGGACGAGGGTCGCGGCGAGCCGGTCCAGGCCGGCCCGGTCCACCCCGTCGGGCAGCAGCGGCAGCTCGGTCATCGGCAGCCCCAGCTCCACCAGGTCGGCGCGGAGCGAATCCTCCAGCTCGCGGCGGACCGCCTGGTCGCGCGCCTCGGCGGCCAGCCCGGCGACGGTGGCCCGGTCGGTCGGCAGCCCGGCGGCGCGCAGTCCCCGCTCCAGCTCGTCGGCGGCCACCACCCGGCCCGCGGGCAGCGGCGGCCGGGCGCCGTTGACGATCACCCGTCCCACCGGGAAGCCGAGCTGGGTCAGCTCGGCGATCGCGTCGACCGTCTCCTGGACCGGCATCTCCTCCAGCAGGGTGACGACGTGCACGGCGGTGATCGGGGAGCGCAGCAGCGCGGCGACCCCCTCGCTCTGGGTCTTGATCGGACCCACCTTGGCCAGCCGGGCCGTCTCGGCGGTGACGTTGAGGAACCGGCCGATCCGCCCGGTGGGGGGCGCGTCCAGCACCACGGCGTCGTACGCGCGCCGCTGGCCGCTGGTGCGGGTGGTCGCCTCCTTCACCTTGCCGGTGAGCAGGACGTCCCGCAGGCCCGGGGCGATGGTGGTGGCGAAGTCGATCGCCCCGAGCTTGCGCAGCGCCCGGCCGGCCGCGCCGAGCTTGTAGAACATGTCGAGGTACTCCAGCAGGGCCTCCTCGGCGTCCACCGCCAGGGCCCGCACCTCCCCGCCGCCCGGCGCGTCGGTCAGGTGCCGCTCCTCGTACGGCAGCGGGTCGGTGCCGAAGAGCTGGGCGATGCCCTGCCGCCCCTCGACCTCGACCAGCAGCGTGCGCCGGCCGCCGGCGGCCAGCGCCAGGGCCAGCGCCGCCGCGACGCTGGTCTTGCCGGTGCCGCCCTTGCCGGTCACGACGTGGAGGCGGGCCGGCCACGGGGTGCCGGCCGGGTCGGTCGGCGACTCTGCTGCTCGCACCCGTCGAGCCTATCCAGGCCGCGGGCTCAGGCGACCTCGCAGACCCACCAACCCGTCTTCTTCACCACGGTGAACCGCAGGTCCTGGTCGGCCACCTTCTCGTCGGCGGTGGTCATGGTGACCTTGGTGGTGACCGTGGCGCGGTCGCCGGTCTGGTCGTCCACCTTCGGGGTGCTCCACCGGAACCGGGGGTTCTGGTGGGCCGAGACGTGCTTCTCCACCTCGGCGACCTTGGCGGCGATCTTCTTCTCGTCGCGGGACGAGGAGCAGACCAGGCCGGCCGCCCGGTCCGCGTCACGCTCCTGGTAGACGGCCTTGAGGAACTCGTCCACCGCGACCGCCGGCTCCTTGGCCCCCTCGCCGCTCTCGGCGTCGCGCAGCGTCAGGAACGTGACGACGCCGCCGGCGGCGCAGAGCAGCAGGATCACGGCCAGGGCGATGGCGGCGATGAGCACACCGCGCTTCTTCTTCGGCGCGGCGGGCCGGGCGGGACGGCGGCGGCGTCGGGAGTGGCCGGGAAGCCCGGCTGGCCGGCCGGTGGTCCGACGGGGCCACCGCTGGGTGGTTGGGTCATCTCATCCCCCGGGTTGCGGCGTCGTCGCCTGACCGGGCGACGAGCGTGATCGAGCTGGCGGCGAGCCGGCGAGCGCCCGTCCGACCGGAAGGGTAACGGTCGGTTCCCCGCTCCGGGGGGCGGCCGGTGCCGTCAGGTTGCTTACCGACACTGTGTCGCATATGTGACTTTGTGTGACCAGATGTGCGCGTCCTGTTGGCGGGACTGTCGCCCCGGACCTAGGTTCTCAGCGGCGCGGGGGGCGGGCCGGACGAAGGGTCCCGGCCCGCAAGCGACGACCTGACCAGGTACGACGTCCGGAGGCAAGGCATGCGCGACGTGGACAACATTCCTCGGGCCCAGTTCCCGGCGGGCGACCGGGCGCGGCGGCCCGGCTCCTCGGGCGACGCCGAGGGCGGCGCCGGCCTGCCCATCAACGAACGGTCGTACCGGCGGCTCGCCGAACCCGCCGAGGTGGTGCGCGCCCCCGGCCGGCCGGGCCCGGGCGGCCGGGACGAGGAGGAGCCCGGGTTCGTCATCCACCTGCCGATCCGGGTCGCCGACCTGCGGGCGGCCACCGCGCTGGCCGGGACGGTCGCCACCTCGCTGAGCTTCCTGGCCGAACTGGACGCCGGCGAGACCACCGTCTCTAGCACCGACGACCAGAACAACCGGCACCGGGTCTTCTGCGACCTGCTGCTGTCGGACCGCTCCCGCTGCCCCCAGCCGTACGAGCACGGCGGCCCCTGCGGGGAGGTGCCGACGGCGCCGGAGCAGCGTCCCGCGCCCCGCCCGTCGGCCGGACCGTAGGCTGTGCGTCGAGAAGTCGAACTCCAGCCAAGGGAGCCCTCCACCTATGCAGAAGTGGGAATACTCCACGGTCCCGCTGCTGGTCCACGCGACCAAGCAGATCCTCGACAACTGGGGTGAGGACGGGTGGGAACTCGTCTCCGTGGTTCCCGGTCCCAACCCGGAGCAGCTCGTCGCCTACCTGAAGCGGCCGAAGGCATGAGCAACGGTCCGCACGCGAAGCTCGCCGAACTCGGGCACACGCTGCCCGAGGTGGTCCCGCCGTTGGCCAGCTACGTGCCGGCCGTCCAGTCCGGGCAGCACGTCTACGTCTCCGGGCAGCTGCCGATGATCGAGGGGAAGCTGCTCGCCACCGGCAAGGTCGGCGCCGGCGTCTCCGCCGAGCAGGCCAAGGACCTGGCCCAGCAGTGCGCGCTCAACGCGCTGGCCGCGATCGACTCGCTGGTCGGCCTGGAGAACGTCGTCAAGGTCGTCAAGCTGACCGGCTTCGTCGCCGCCGCGCCCGGCTTCACCGCCGTCCCGGGCGTGATCAACGGCGCCTCCGACCTGTTCGGCGCGGTCTTCGGTGAGGCCGGCCGGCACGCGCGCAGCGCCGTCGGCGTCGCCGAGCTGCCGCTGGACGCCCCCGTCGAGGTCGAGGTCATCGTCGAGGTCTCCTGACCCCGCGGCACCGCCCCGCGATCCTGCGCTGCACACCCGGCAAAAGCCGTGAACTGGGACGTACCAGGGGTCGACAGCGCAGGATCGCGGGGAGTGGCCGGCGGGGCCGTACGATCGCAGCCATGACCGGGCACTTCACCGCGCCGGCGGCGGCGCTCGCCGGCGAACTCCCGGGTTGGGTGACGCTGCTGCGTGCCCCCAACCCGGGGCCGATGACGCTCGACGGCACCAACACCTGGGTACTGCGCGCCCCCGGCCGGCAGCACGCCGTCGTCGTCGACCCGGGCCCGGCCGACGAGGGGCACCTGGCGGCGATCGCCGCGCGGGGGCCGATCGGCCTGGTGCTGATCACCCACGGCCACCCCGACCACACCGACGGCTCGCGCCGCCTGCACGACCTGCTCGACGGGGTGCCCGTACGCGCCGCCGACCCGGCGCACACCATCGCCGGGCAGCCGCTGGCCACGGCCGGGGAGGAACTCGGCGGCCACGGCCTGGGCGTCCGGCTCGTGCCGACCCCCGGGCACACCGGCGACTCGGTCTGCTTCCTGGTCGAGCACGACGACGAGCGGGTGGTCCTCACCGGCGACACGATCCTGGGCCGGGGGACCACCGTGGTCGCCCACCCCGACGGGCACCTCGGGGACTATCTGGCCAGCCTGGAACTGCTCTCGACGTACCGGGGGATCCCGGCGCTGCCGGGGCACGGCCCGGCGCTGGCCGACTGCGGCGCCGCCGCCGACTTCTACCTGGCCCACCGCCGGGCCCGGCTCGACCAGGTCAGGGCGGCGGTCGCCGCGGGCGCCGGCACCGCCGCCGAGGTGGTCGCGACGGTCTACGCCGACGTCGACCGGTCGCTGTGGTGGGCCGCCGAGTGGTCCGTCCGGGCGCAGCTGGAGTACCTGGGTCGGGAATCCGGCGGAGGTGCCGCGGGGTTGGGGCAAGCGTGACCTGCCCGGTGTGCGGAACCGTCGCCGTGCCCGGCGCGCGGTTCTGTCACAACTGCGGCGCCGCGCTGCCGGCCGCCGCGACGCTGCCCGCGGCCGAACGCCGCGTGGTGACGGTGCTCTTCGGCGACCTGTCCGACTTCACCTCCTGGTCGGAGGACCTCGACCCGGAACGCGTCGGCGCGGTCACCGACCGGGTGCTCGCCGCCCTGGCCGGCGCGGTGAAGACGTTCGGCGGTCACGTCGACAAGCTCACCGGCGACGGGATCATGGCGGTCTTCGGCGCGCCGGTCGCGCACGAGGACGACGCCGAGCGGGCCGTGCGCGCCGCGCTGTCGATGCAGCGGGCGGTCCGCCGGGTGCTCGACGACGAGCGGGGCGGCGGCGCGCCGCTCGGCCTGCGCGTCGGGCTGAACACCGGCGACGTGATCGCCGGCATCCAGGCCGCGATCGAGTACACGGTCATCGGCGACACCGTGAACACCGCCGCCCGGCTGGCCGACGCCGCCGCCGTCGGCGCGGTCTACGCGGGGGCGCGGACCTCCGCCGCCACGCGGCACGTCGCCTCCTGGCGGGCGCTGCGCCCGCTGCGGCTCAAGGGCAAGCGCGAGCCGGTCGAGGCGTACGAGCTGCTCGGTCTCCTGGACGCCCCGGGAACCCGGTCCGGCCTCGGTGACGAGGCCCCCTTCGTCGGCCGGGAGACCGAGATCGGTCGGGTCGCCGGCCGGCTGGCCGAGGTCATCGACCGCGCCGAGCCCCGGGTGCTGCTGATGACCGCCGAGGCCGGGATCGGCAAGTCCCGGTTCGCCGCCGAGGTGGAACGCCTCGCCGCCGGCTACGACGTCGGCGCCGGGCGGTACGCCGCGCACACCGGCGCCCGGGTGCTCTCGGTGCGCTGCGCCGCGTTCGGCGAGCGACGCCGGCTCGCGCCCCTGGCCGACCTGGTCCGGGCGGCGGTCGGCCTGCCCAGCGACGCCGCCACCGCGCTCACCCGCCCGGCCGTCGAGGAACGCCTGCGCCGGCTCGGTCAGCGGCTCAGCCGCTCCGGCGAGCCGGCGCCGGTCGCCACCGACCAGCTGCTGGCCCTGCTCGGGTACGCGGAGCTGCCCGGTGGCGGCCCGGCCGACCAGGGCGAGTGGGGCACCGCCCAGCCCGCCGACGCCGACGCCGTGCCGAACGCGGTCGCGGACCTGCTCACCGCGCTCGCCGGGGAGGCGCCCCTGGTGGTCGTCGTCGACGACCTGCACGACGCCACCGCCGAGACCATCAAGGCCCTCGGGGTCACCCTGTCCCGGCTCGCCGGCCCGGTGCTGGTGCTGCTGCTCGGCCGGCCCGAGCTGGTGCGTACCGCCGGGGCGCTGACCCGGGTCGCGGACGCCGAGGTGCACGCGCTGCCGCCGCTGCGCGGCGCCGACGCGGCCCGGCTGCTCACCACCTACCTCAGCGGCGGCAGGCTGCCGCAGCCCGACACCGACCGACTGCTCGCCACCGCCCAGGGCAACCCGTTCTACCTGGCCGAGCTGGTCACCCTGCTGATGGAGCGGGGCGCGCTGACCGCCGTCGCCGAGCGGAACTCCCCGAACCAGGGTGGCTGGCGACTGGTGCCCGGCTCGCTCGGCAGCCGCCTGCTCTCCCGCGACCTGGCCGCGGTGCTCGCCGCGCGCATCGACGCGCTGCCGGCGGAGGCCCGCTCCGTGCTGCGGGACGCGGCCGTCGTCGGCGACACCGTGCCGGACGGGGCGCTGGAGGCGCTGCGCGAGCAGCGGGCCGGCCGCGACGGCCGACCTGCGGCCGTGGTCGCCGTCGAGCTGGAGCGGGCGATCGAGGAGCTGCTGCAACGCCGGATGCTGCACCGCACCCGCACCGGGTACGCCTTCGCGACCCCGTTGATGCGGGAGGCCGCGTACGCCGGGGTGAGCAAGGCCGAGCTGGCCGAGCGGCACGCGGCGCTGGCCCGGTGGGCCGCGGCCGATCCGCCGGCGGGGGCGGGCGCGCCGGGTGGCTTCTCCGAGGCGGCCCGGGACGTCTTCGTGGCCCAGCACGTGGAACGGGCCGCCGCGCTGGCCGACGCGGTCGGCCTGCGGCCGGACGCGCCCGCGCGGGCCGTCGTCGGTCTGGGTGTCGCCGCGCTCGGCGGGGCCGCGCGCCGGTCGCTCCAGGCGGGCGAGCCAGCGATGGCCGTGGAGTACGCCGAACGCGCCGCCGAGCTGGCCCGCGACGGGGTGCCGGCGGCCGACCGGGTGGTGCACGCCCGGGCGCTGCTCCAGGTCGGTCGCCCCGCCGACGCCCTCGCCTTCGCCGAGAAGATCGCCGCCAACGCCGGCGACGAGTCCGTCGTGCGGACCAGCGCGCTGCTGCTCGCCGGGCAGGCCCACCAGACCATGGGCGACCAGGGGCGCGCGGTGGCCTGCTGGCAGGAGGCGTCGCAGGTGGCCACGGCCGGAGGGCTGCCGACGCTGCGCGCCTCCGCGATGCGCCGCCTCGGCATGGCCGACTTCGTCGCCGGGCGGTTGGGGCAGGCCAGCAGCCGGCTCGCCGCGTCGTACCAGGTCAGCCTCCAGGCGCAGGACCGCCGGGGGCAGGCGTGGTCGTTGCAGAACCTGGCCTGGGTCACCACGACCCGGGGCGACTTCGCCGGCACCGACGCCGTGCTCGGCCGGGCCGCCCGGCTCTTCGCCGAGCTGAAGGACCCGTACGGGCGGGCGTGGCTGCGCGGCACCACCGCCTTCGCCCGGCTGCTCGCCGGCCGGCTGCGCGAGGCGTGCCGGATGGCGCAGGTCTTCCTGCCGTTCGGCGAGCGGGTCGGCGAGGCGTGGGCGGTGGGCACGCTGCGCGCGGTCGAGGCGTTCGCCACCGCCGAGCTGGGCGAGCTGGCCGAGGCGGACCGGGGGGCCCGCCGGGCGTACCGGGAGTTCGCCGCCGCCTCCGACGACTGGGGGCGCGGGTTCGCGCTGGTCGTCCGGGGGGTCGTGGCGCGCGGGCTGGGCGAGCCGGGGCACGCCGCCGACCTGCTCACCGACGCGCTGTCGTACGCGGAGCGGACGTCGCACCCGTTGCTCACCGGGATGGCCGGCACGCTGCGCGGGTTCGTGGCGCTGGACTTGGGCGACTGCGAGACGGCCGAGCGGGACGCCCGCTCGGTGCTGACCGCCGTCGAGCCGCACAACCCGCAGGCGCCCGCCCAGGTGGGGCCCCGGGTGCTGCTGGCCACCGCCCGGCTGGCCGCCGGCGACTCCGCGACCGCCGTCGGGCTGCTCGCCCCGGTGGCCACGGCCGCCGCCACCGTGCCCTCGCTGCTCTTCTCCCGCCGCCAGACCATGGCCCGGTACGCGTCCGCGCTGCTCGCCCACGGCCAGCACGAGCAGGCGCTGGACTGGGCCCGACGGGCCGTCACCGTCCCGGCGGAGGACGTGCGCAGCCAGGTGGTGGCCGCGCGCGTGCTCGCCGAGGCGCTCGCGGCCTGCGGCCGGCCGGAGGAGGCGCTGGCCAGCGCCGAGGAGGCGGTCCGCCTGGCGTACGCGACGGAGCAGCGCAGCGAGCGCGCCGACGCCGACGCCCTGCGGGCCCGCCTCGCCACCCCCTAGTCCCGCCCGGTGCCGGGGCCGGAAAGGTCTGGCGGTTCTGGGGATGCGGTTTGTCGGGGGTGGCCGATAGCGTGTCAGGTCCGAGGGGCGGTCGGTCGTGCGACCGCGTCGGGTCTGGGGAGGGCCGTGATGAGGTTGCCGCGTTCGGCCGCCGGATGGACGATCGCGGTCTTCGGCGTGCTGGCCCTGCTCATGGGCGCGGTCGGGCTGGTCTGGCCGGAGGCGCTGCTGCGCCTGCTCGGCTTCGAGGTGCCGGAGACCCGCGCGCCCGGCGACCACACCGGCACCTTCCTGGTCGCCTCCTCGATGGCCTCGTTCAACATGGGGGTCTACTACCTGCTCGCCACCGCCACCGAGTGGCGCCCGTTCTTCCGCTTCACGGTGGTGTTCCGGCTGGTGACGTTCGCGGTGTTCAGCATCGCGGTGCTGGCCGACATCGCGCCCGGGCGGTTCTTCGGGGTGGCTGCCTGGGAGGGCCTCGGCGCGGTGGCGACCGCCGTCGGGCTCTGGTGGGACGACCGTCGAGCGGGTCCGGGAGCGGTGGGTGGCGGAGGCGGCTCCGCCGCCGGTGCCGTCCCGGCCGCTGGTGCGGTTCACTGAGCCGCCGGTCCGGTTGGGTATTTTCAGAGCTGTGACCGAGACCCCGCCCGGCGCCCTGCCGTTGCCCATCGTGCCCGGTCTGACCGATCTGCACGTGTTTGCCAGGGGAGGCTACGCGACGATCTACAAGGCGACCCAGATCTCGGTGGGTCGCGAGGTCGCGGTCAAGGTGGAGAATCGCACGCTCGACAGCGAGCACGACCAGGCCCGCTTCCTGCGCGAGGCGCGGGCCGCCGGGCGGATGTCGTCGCATCCGCACGTGGTCGACCTCTTCGACGTCGGGGTCACGGTCGACCAGCACCCCTACCTGATCATGGAGCTCTGCGACGGCTCGTACGCCGAGCGGATGCGGACCTCGCCGCTCGGGCCGGCCGAGGCGCGCGATCTCGGGGTCAAGATCGCCGACGCCATCGCCCACTCGCACGCCGCCGGCGTGCTGCACCGCGACGTCAAGCCGGCGAACATCCTCCACTCGCACTTCAACTCGGCGGTGCTGGCCGACTTCGGGCTCGCGGTGGTGGCCGAGATGCGGGACGCCTCGGTCGCCCTGGAGGTGCTCACTCCGGCCTACGCGCCGCCGGAGATGTTCAACCACAGCCCGCCGTCGCCCGCCGTCGACGTCTACGCCCTCTGCGCCACCCTCTACGCGGTGATGCACGGCCGCCCGCCGCGCTGGCAGTCCGAGCGCAACCCCAGCCTGGTCACCGTGCTGGAGATGTTCCACCAGCCGGTTCCCGGCCTGCCCGGGGTGCCGGCCGAGATGATCGACGTGCTCCGGGTCGGGATGTCCAACGATCCCGGCGAGCGTCCCTCGGCCGTCGAGCTGCGCGACCTGCTGGCCGGCCTGCCGCTCGGTCCGGCCAACTCCCCGGTGGGCGGCACGGGCGTGCCGGGGCCGGTCGGCGGCGTGCCCGGCCCCGTCGGTCCCTACGCCGTCGACCACGCTGCCCGGCCCGCCCCGCGACCGCCGGTGGAGGACCTCCACCCCACGGTGCCCACCGTCGGCCAGCGGCGTCGGCGGCGCTGGTTCCTCGGCGGTGCCGGGATGGTCGCGCTGGCCGCCTCGGCCGGTGCGGGCGCCTGGCTGGCCGGCGCGGTGTCCTCTCCGGACCCGTCGCCGACGGCCGGCGTGGCGGCGACGAGCGCGGCGGCGAGGAGCGCGGTGCTGCCCGCCTGTGCCCTGACGACCGGGTTGCCCGCCGGCGCGGGCTGCGCCGACGAGTTGGAGTGCTTCGGGCCGATGGAGGTGCGCGGCACGCGGGCCCGGGCGGCCCGGGTGCCCTGCGACGGCCAGCACACCTGGGAGAGCTACGCCGAGGGCAGGCTCCCGGACACCCTGGTCGGCGCCGGTCACGACGAGGTCAGCGCGGACGCGGTGGTGCGCCGGGTCTGCAACGAGACCACCTTCCGGCTCACCAGCGGGATCAGCTACGCGGACGGCTGGAACCTCGAGGTGCTGCCCCCGGCCGGGGCCGACGTCGACCGGACGTACCGCTGCCTGGCCGGGCGCGGGCTCGACGCGCTCGCCTCACCCACCCTCACGGGCCGCTGAGCCGCCGCGTCCCCGGTGGCGCTCCCGCATGGCGCGGACGGCCTCCCGGTGGTCGAGCGACTCCAACGTGTCGGCGTCGACGCCGTACAGGCCCCCGACCGGCTGCCCCGGGCCGCCCGGCGTGACCGCCGGTTCCGTGCCGTCCTCCTGCCGGGCCGCCGCCACGGACACCGCCGCGATCATCGTCGACAGGACGCAGAGCAGCGCGAGGGTCACCCCGACGAGATCCTGACGCCCCCAGACGATCAGCGTCACCAGCAGCGAGACCGCCGTCAGCGCCGCGAGGACCGCCTTCGCCCGCGCGTCGGGCCTCGGAATTCTCACCCGTCCAGGATGTCCGAGCGGGGCCCGCTGTCAACCGGGACGCCGGCACCGGATGCGATGATCTCCGCCGGAGATCGTCTGCGTGGGAGAGGAGTGCCGGTGACCCGCGTCCTCCGGATCGTCGCCGCCGTGCTGGTGTCGGGCGCGCTGGCCGCGTGCGGCTCGGACGGGCCGCCGGAGCCGGCGACCGCGCCGCCCGCCGCGAGCGGCGCCACGCCGGGGGCGTCCCCGTCCGCGCCCGCGTCGTCGTCGCCATCCGCGTCGTCGGCTGCCCCGTCTTCGGCCGGCCCCGCGTCGTCGGCCGGCGGTCGAGGCGGGTACGCCAACCCGGACGAGGCGATGGCCGGGCACCTGTCGGCCGTGCCGGGGGTCCGCTACCTCGGTCTGTGCAAGAACGCGAAGCGCGATCCGGCGGCGGTCTGCGCCCTCCGGATGGGCTTCGTCGGCCAGGACGAGGTCTACGGCCTCGGCGCCCCGCACAGCGACATCGTCGGCTTCCTGCTGCTGCGCGAGGGGCCCGACGGCTGGCGGGTGGTGGACGAGCACGCGCCGGACGGGCAGGCCGCGGCACCCGCGTGGATGGCCGGCATCGGATAGCCCCGGCACGCGGAAGGGCGTAAAGCGTCGACGATGAAAAATTCGTTACATCGGCCGGGCGGATTGTCGGATATATAGCCATCCGTCGGCCTGCATCACTGTCGCGCCATCCCTAGAGTGACGGGGGTCGAGCCACGCCTCGACCGTCCTGTCGCCCACCGGAAGGCGTCCACATGCCACGACGAAACCGGTCCCTCGCCGCCGCGGGAATCGCCGGCGTCCTCCTCGCCGCCGCCGCGGTCGCACCCGCCGCCGCCGCACCGTCCCCCGCCGGCGGGGACCGCCCGGTCACCTCCGACCGGACCAGCCCGCAGGAGGCCCGCCGGGTCGACCGGGTGCCCACGCCCACACTGGACTGGTACGCCTGCTACGACTACGCCGAGTGCGCCACCGTCCGGCTGCCCCGGGACTACGACGAGCCGAACGGCCCGACGACCGAGGTCGCCGTGCTGCGGGTCAAGGCCCGCGACCAGCAGCGGAAGATCGGCAGCCTCTTCATCAACCCGGGCGGCCCCGGCGGCTCCGGCACCGACGTCGCGCTCGCCGCGCCGTACTTCCTCGGCGACGAGGTGCTCGACCGCTTCGACGTCGTCGGCGTCGACCCGCGCGGCGTCGCCGCCAGCCAGCAGGTCAGGTGCTTCCCCTCCGTCAAGGAGCAGACCCGGGCGTACGCCGGGCTGAACGTGGCGTTCCCGTGGACGAAGGCCGAGGAGAAGGCGTACGTCGCCTCCTCGAAGGCCGTCGGCAAGGGCTGCTCCACCACGGGCCGGCCGCTCACCGGCGCGATGTCGACCGCCGAGGTCGCCCGGGACATGGACGTGCTGCGCCGCGCCGTGGGCGACCGGAAGCTCACCTTCCTCGGCTTCAGCTACGGCAGCATCCTCGGCCAGTACTACGCCAACATGTTCCCGGACCGGGTCCGCGCCGTGGCGATCGACGGGGTGCTGAACCCGAACGAGTGGGTCGGTCAGGGCAGGGCGCGCAGCCTGTCCCAGGAGGACCGGATGCGTAGCGCGCAGGGCGCGTACAAGGCGCTGCGGGAGATCCTGGTGCGGTGCGACAAGGCCGGCGCGGAGGCGTGTCCGCTGGCCGAGGGGGACCCCGTCGCGTCGTTCGACCTGGTCGCGAAGCGGCTGCGGGCCAAGCCGGTGGTGATCGAGGACCCCGACCTCGGCCCGCTCACCATCACGTACGCCGACTTCATCGCCGCCAACCTGGGCGCGCTCTACGGCCCGGCGGGCTACGCCGAGGTCGTCGACCTCACCGCCGCCCTGCTGGTGCTCACGGACCCGGCGTCGTCCCCGGCCGCCCGCCGCCCGGCGACGGCCGACGTGACCCGGCAGGCCGCCAAGGCCCGCGAGCAGGCCCGACGGTACGACTTCCCGTACAACAACGGGTTGGAGACCTTCCTCGGCGTGGACTGCACCGACGGGTACCACCCGAAGGACGCCGGCTCGTTCCCGGCGCTGGCCGCGAAGGCCGACGAGCGCGACCCGTACTTCGGCCGGCTCTGGACGTGGGGCACCTCGCCGTGCGCCCGCAAGACCTGGACCGTGCGCGACGAGGACGCCTACACCGGGCCGTTCAACCGGCGGACCGCCGCGCCCGTGCTGGTGCTGGGCAACTACTGGGACCCGGCGACCAGCTACCGGGGCGCGGTGGGCTCGGCCCGGCTGCTGCCGAACAGCCGCCTGCTCAGCAGCGACAGCTGGGGGCACACCGCGTACGGGACGTCGGCCTGCGTGACCGGCGCCGTCGACGCGTACCTGCTGCGCGGGGCGCTGCCGGCCAACGGCAAGGTCTGCGTGGGCGACGTCCAGCCGTTCGCCGAGCTGCCGGCGGAGCCGGGGGCGACCCGGCGGGCGGAGGCGGCGAAGGGCGCGCCGACCGTCGAGGGCGCACCGGGGCGGGGCGAGCCGAAGCGGCTCCCGCCGGTGGTCGCTCCGCTGCCGGCGGTCGGCACGCTGACCGTCCGCTGAGGACCCGGGGGGGGGGGGGGGGGGGGGGGGGGGGGGGGGGGGGGG
>NZ_JBPQTK010000077.1:0-27537 GCF_051386315.1 Micromonospora sp. URMC 107 | reverse complement strand
CCCTGAAACCCACCCACCCCCCAGCGGGGACTGGAACCGGGGCTGGGGCCGGGGTCAGAGGCGGATGTCGGCGGGACGGTCGGACATGGGCAGCCCCGCCTCGCGCCACGCCTGCACGCCACCGATCATGTCGGTCGCGTGGTGCAGCCCGAGCGCCCGCAGGCTCGCGACCGCGAGGCTGGAGCTGTAGCCCTGGCGGCACACGACCACGATCCGCTGGTCGTACCCCGTGGCCTCGGGGATCCGCCACGCGCTGGCCGGGTCGAGTCGCCACTCCAGCACCGTCCGGTCGATCACGATGGCGCCGGGGAGGTCGCCCTGCTCCCGCCGCTGCACGTCGGTGCGGGTGTCGACCAGCAACGCCCCGGTACGGACCGCCTCGACGGTCTGGTGCGGGGTCAGCCGGCGTACCCCGGCGCGGGCCTGTTCCAGGAGGGCGTCAACGCCCGGACTCATCACGCTGTGGGACACCAGCAGATCATCCCGCCCCGTCCCGGGCACCGCCCGACGAACGCCCCGGCCCGCCCGACGACCGCTCGTTCGGGCGACCCCCGATCGGAGCGCCCATGCGGCCCGCCGACGCCGGGCTCTCCGCCCACGCCGGGCTTTCCGCCGACGCCGGGCCTTCCGCCCACGCCGGGCTTTCCGCCCACACCGGGCTTTCCGCCCACGCCGGGCTTTCCGCCCACGCCGGGCCTCCGCCGAACCGGCCCGCCCGGCGGCCGGCGATCCGGCCTGGTTACCGTCGGCCACGTGGCGGTGGCGGTGGTCGAGGCGTACGCCCGGCTGGCCCGGCGGGTGCTCGCCGGGCCGGCGCGGTTGGGACGGACCCGGCTGGTGGCGGTGGACGGGCCGAGCGGCGCGGGCAAGAGCGTGTTCGCGGCGCGGCTCGCGGACGCCCTCGCCGCCCTGCCCGGCGGCGGCCCGCCGGCGGTGGTGCACACCGACGACCTGCTCGACGGCTGGGACGACCAGCTCACCTTCTGGCCCCGGCTGGAGGAGTCGGTGCTCGGGCCGCTGCGCGCCGGCCGGCCGGGGGCGTACCGCCGGTACAGCTGGGTGCGCCGGGCCTTCCTGCCGCGCCCGGTGCCGGTCCCGGTCGTGCCGGTGCTGCTCGTCGAGGGGGTGAGCGCGGCGCGGGCCGCCGCGGCCGCGGACCTGACCCTGGCCGTCTTCGTCACCGCCCCGGCGCCGCTGCGGCTGGCCCGGGCGCTCGAGCGCGACGGCCCGGCGATCCTGCCGGAGCTGCGCCGCTGGCATCTCGGCGAGCGGGCGCACTTCGCCGCCGACGGCACCGAGGCACGGGCGGACCTGGTGGTCGACGGTGCCCCGGGCCTGCCACACGACGTCGACCGCTACTACGTGCGCCGGCGCTGAGGCCCCGGCCCGCGCGGCGTCGCGGACCGCTGCCGTGGGTCCCGCCGCTGTGCCCGTCGGGCGGTGCGACGTCGTCGGCCGGTCGCCGCTGGGGTCGCCGGCCGGGTCGGACCCGTCCGTCGCGCCGGGCTCGGGCGGTGCGCTCGGTAAGGCCGGCATACGATGCCGGTCATGACCACACCGATCATGTCCGAGTCCGAGGTCCGGGCCGCCGTCGAGCGGGAGCTGCCCGGTGTCCGCGCCGACCTGGAACGCCTCGTCCGCATCCCCGGCATCGCGTTCGAGGGCTTCGACCACTCGCACGTGGAGCGTTCCGCCGAGGCGGTGGCCGAGCTGCTGCGCGGCTGCGGCCTCGACGTCGAGATCGTGCGCTCCGGTGGCCAGCCGGCGGTCATCGGGAAGAAGGCGGCCCCGCCCGGGGCGCCGACGGTGCTGCTCTACGCCCACCACGACGTGCAGCCGGTCGGCGACCTGACGCTGTGGGAGTCGGACCCGTTCGAGCCGGTGGAGCGGGACGGCCGGCTCTACGGCCGGGGCGCCGCCGACGACAAGGCCGGCATCATGGCGCACGTGGCGGCGCTGCGCGCGTACGGTGACGCGCTGCCGGTCGGCGTGGTGCTCTTCGTCGAGGGCGAGGAGGAGTACGGCTCCGACTCGCTGGAGCGGCTGCTCGCCGAGCACCGCGACGAGATCGCCTCGGACGTCATCGTGATCGCCGACTCCGCCAACTGGGACATCGGCGTACCGGCCCTGACCACCTCCCTGCGCGGCATCGTCAACTGCTTCGTGGAGGTGCGCACCCTCGACCACGCCGTGCACAGCGGCATGTTCGGCGGCGCGGTGCCGGACGCCCTGACCGCCCTGGTGCGGCTGCTGGCCACCCTGCACACCGACGCCGGCGACGTGGCCGTCGACGGGCTGGTCGCCCGGGAGGGCGCGAGCGTCGACTACCCCGAGGACCGGTTCCGCGCCGAGGCCGGGCTGACCGAGGGCGTGAGCCTCATCGGCACCGGGCGGATCACCGACCGGCTCTGGACCAAGCCCGCCCTCGCGGTGCTCGGCATCGACGCCCCGGCCACCGCCGAGGCGCCGAACGCCCTGGTCCCCACCGCGAAGGCCAAGCTGAGCGTACGGCTGGCGCCGGGCGACGACCCGAAGCGGGCGTACGCGGCCCTGCGCGCCCACCTGGAGAAGCACGCGCCGTGGGGCGCGCGGGTGACCCTCACCTTCGAGCACGACGGCGACCCGTGCGTCATCGACGCGTCCGGCCCGATGTTCGACGCGGCCCGCTCGGCGTTCCGGACCGCCTGGGACGGCACCGACCCGGTGGACCTCGGCATCGGCGGCTCGATTCCGTTCATCGCCACCTTCCAGGAGATGTTCCCGCGCGCGGCGATCCTGGTGACCGGCGTGGAGGACCCGCACGCCCGGGCGCACGGCCCGAACGAGAGCCTGCACCTCGGGGAGTTCGCCCGGGTCTGCCTGGCCGAGGCGCTGCTGCTGAAGAAGGTCGCCGAGGCGGGCGTCGACGGGCGTTAGGTGTCGGAACCGTAACTTCGCGGTCGATGTGGGAGTTTGCGGTGTGTCGGCCGTGCGGTTGTTATAGCCTCTCGAACATGCGTACGAACGAGGTGATGAGCCGGCTCGAGGCCGCCGTCAGCGCACTGGGGGACGTCGACGTCTCCGCGTGGTCCGAGGACACGCTCAAGGAACAGCTCGGCGACCTGTCCGCCGCGCTGGTCGCGCTCGACAGAGGGCTCTCCCGGGTCGCCGAGGAGATCCGCGCCCGCGGCCTGCGCATCGAGGAACCCGTCTCGGCCTGACCCGCTCGGCGTCCAGGCCGGGAACGCCACCGCGAGGGCGGCCGTCCCTGACGGGCGGTGTCTGCCGGCGGTCGGGCGCGGCAATGCCCGGGACGTGTCGGGGGTGGCTGGCAGGATGGAGCCCGTGCGGTTCCTCGACCTGGCAGCCACCTCCGCCGCCGTCGGCGCCACCCGGGCCCGACGGGCCAAGGTGGAGCTGCTCGCCGCCGCGTTGCGGGCGCTCGACCCGCCCGAGGTCCCGGCGGGTGCCGGCTGGCTGGCCGGCGAGCTGCGCCAGCGGCAGACCGGGGTGGGCTGGGCGAGCCTGCGTGACCTGCCGCCGCCGGCCGCCGAGCCGACCCTGACCGTGGCGGCCGTCGACGCGGCCATCGACGAGATCGCGTCCGTGCACGGGCCGGGTTCCCAGGCCCGCCGCCGGGCGCTGCTGGGCGCGCTCTACGCCGCCGCCACCGCCGAGGAGCAGCGGTTGCTGACCGGCCTGTTCAGCGGCGAGCTGCGTCAGGGCGCGCAGGCGGGGCTGCTCGCCGACGCGGTGGCCCGGGCCGCCGACGTGCCGGTGGCCGCCGTACGCCGGGCGCTGCTGCTCGCCGGCGACCTGCGCGCGGTCGCGGTCGCCGCGCTCGACGGGGGCGCGCCGGCGTTGGCCGCCTTCGGCCTCCAGGTCGGCCGCCCGCTCGCGCCGATGCTGGCCCAGAGCGCGCCCTCGGTCGACGAGGCGCTCGCGGCCACGGGCGTCCCCGCCGTGGTCGACGTGAAGCTCGACGGCATCCGGATCCAGGTGCACCGCTCCGGCGACGACATCGCCGTGTTCACCCGCAGCCTGGACGACATCACCGCCCGGGTGCCGGAGGTGGTCGCCGCCGTGCGGGCGCTGCCCGCCCGTGCGCTGGTGCTCGACGGGGAGGCGATCGGGCTCGACGAGACGGGCCGGCCGCTGCCCTTCCAGCAGACGTCGAGCCGGGCGGCGCGGCGCACCACGCCCAGCAGCGCCGGCCGTGCTCCGGTCGCACCGGCGGTGCTCGCCGCCGCCGCGACCACCGGCGAGACGGTGCTGACGCCGTACTTCTTCGACCTGCTCCACCTCGACGGCGTCGACCTGGTCGACCGGCGCGGCCGGGAGCGGTGGGCCGCGCTCGACGCGGCGGTCGACGCATCGCTGCTGGTCGGCCGGCTGGAGGTCGACGGCCCCGAGCGGGCCGGCGAGGCGTTCGCCGCCGCCATCGACGCCGGCCAGGAGGGGGTCGTGGTGAAGGCGCCCGACGCCCCCTACGACGCCGGCCGGCGGGGCGCCGCCTGGGTGAAGGTGAAGCCCCGGCACACCCTCGACCTGGTGGTGCTGGCGGTGGAGTGGGGCAGCGGCCGGCGTCAGGGCTGGCTGTCCAACCTGCACCTCGGGGCCCGCGACCCGCGCACCGGCGACTTCGTCATGCTCGGCAAGACGTTCAAGGGCCTCACCGACGAGCTGCTGCGCTGGCAGACCGAGCGCTTCCTCGGCCTCGCCGTCGAGCGCGGCGACTGGGTGGTGCGGGTCCGCCCCGAGCAGGTGGTCGAGATCGCCTTCGACGGGGTGCAGACCAGCTCCCGCTACCCGGGTGGGATGGCGCTGCGCTTCGCCCGGGTGGTGCGCTACCGCGACGACAAGACGGCGGCGGAGGCCGACACCATCGACGCCGTACGCGCCATCCACGCCGGTCGCGTCACCGGCTGAGCGGGCGGGCCCGGCCGGCGAGGACGGTCAGCCGGCGCCCTGCGACGCGGGCTCGGCGGCCCGGTCGACGGGTCCCCGCGGCCCCACGCCCGCCAGCCGGCGGGCCTCCCGGCGGGCCACCCAGCCGTAGCCGAAGAGGGTCATGACGGCGAAGATCCACCACTGCACGACGTAGCCGAAGTTCTGCCAGTTGTTGGTGTACCCGACCGGCACGTCCTTGAAGGCCGGGTCTTCGGCCGGGGCCTGCTCGTCCAGCAGCAGGTACGCCCCGTGCACCGGGTAGGGCAGCTCCCGGGCCAGCCGGGGCACGCCGATCCGCCGGGTCTCCAGCTTGCCGTCACGCCGGGTCACGGCGACCGAGCCGCTCTCGCTCAGGTGCACCCGTCCCGTCACGGTGACCTCGCCGGTCGGGAGAGCCGGCACGTCCGGCTGGACGGTCGCGTCACCGCCCCGCGCCGGCGGGATCCAGCCCCGGTCCACCAGCACGGCCGTGCCGTCGGCCAGCACGAGCGGGGTGACCACCTCGAAGCCGACCGTGCGGTCCACCGAGCGCCCCCGGACCAGGACCACGTTCGCCGGGTCGTAGCGGCCGGTCACGGTGACCTTGGTCCAGGCCCGCTCCGCGGCGGGGGCGGGGCCGGCCGTGCCGCTGCCGCCGGTCGGGGCGGGCAGCACGTCACGCAGCGGCACCGGGTCCATCCGCAGGCCGGCGTCGATCCGTTCGTTGATCTCCGTGCGGCCGTGGTAGCGGTCCAGCTGCCAGTTGCCGAGCAGCACCATCACCGCCGCGGCGACCAGGGTCAGCGCGAGAATGCCCAGCCAGCGCGGCGTCAGCAGGAACCGGTACACGCCCACGAGGCTACCCCTGTGACCGGAGGCACTCCGCTCCGACAGCCCCCTTCCGGGCCCGGGCGGGCCGCCGCCGGATCCACTCGGCGGCACCCCGGCACCGCCGCCCGGCCCGCCCGGCCGCGCTCCGACACCGCCGACAGGGGCCGTTCGGCGGCGGTCACCCGCCGGCCGGTTGGGCTATCGTCACGCGGGCGGACCGCGCGGTCGGCCCGCCGCAGGTCCCCCGCCGCCCCGCATGGAGTCGATGATGACCGTCGTGCCGCGCCTGGTGCTCAGCGCGCCGTCCTCCGGCCACGGCAAGAATGCGCTGTCGATCGGGCTGCTCGCCGCGTTCGCCGACCGGGGCCTGGACGTCGCCGGGTTCAAGGTCGGCCCCGACCACGTCGACGCCGCGTACCTGGGGCTGGCCGCCGGCCGCCCCGGTCGGACCCTCGATCCCCGGCTGGTCGGCGCCGACCGGATCGCCCCGCTCGTCGGCCACGGCGCGGCCGGCGCCGGGCTCGCGGTGGTGCAGGGCAGCATGGGGCTGTACGACAGCCTCGCCGGCCGCCCGGAGAGCGAGTCGACGGCCGCCGTGGCCACCGCGCTGCGCAGCCCGGTCGTGCTGGTGGTCGACGTCGCCGCGACGGGGCAGTCGGTGGCCGCCCTGGTGCACGGCTTCCGGTCGTACGACGAGCAGCTCTGGCTCGGCGGGGTGATCCTCAACCGGGTGGCGTCCGCCCGGCACGAGGAGCTGCTGCGCGAGGCGCTCGACGACATCGGGGTGCCGGTCTACGGCGCGCTGCGCCGCCAGGACCTGCCGTCCGTGCTGCCCGCGCGCCGGTACGGGGCGGTGCCCGCGCTCGCCCGCACCGAGGAGGCCACCCGCGCGGTCCGCCGCCTCGGCGAGGCGGTCGCCGCCACCGTCGAGCTGGACCGGTTGCTGGGCCTGGCCCGCTCCGCCCCGCCGCTGCCCGCGCCGCCCTGGGCGCCGGAGGTGGGGCGGGAGACCGCCGGTTCGCGCCCGGTCGTCGCGGTCGCCGGGGCGCCGGGCGGCAGCTACAGCCACGCCGAGACCGCCGAGCTGCTCCGCGCGGCCGGCGCCGAGGTGGTGACGGTCGACCCGCTGCACGACGAGGCGCTGCCCGCCGGCACCGGCGCGCTGGTCGTCGGCGGCGGGCTGCCCGAGTCGTACGCCGGGCAGCTCTCCGCCAACCGCCGGCTCTGCATCGCGGTCGCCGAGCTGGCCCGCACCGGGCGGCCCGTCGTCGCCGAGGGCGCCGGCCTGCTCTGGCTGGCCCGGGAACTGGACGGGCTGCCCATGTGCGGCGTGCTCGACGCGGTGGGGACCCGCCGCGACGGCCTGGTGGTGGGCTACCGGGAGGCGACCGCGCTGACCGACAGCCTCGTGGGGCCGGCGGGCACGGTGGTGGCGGGGCACAAGGAGCACAGCAGCGTGCTCACCCCGCGCGCCGGGGCGCGGCCGGCGTGGAGTTGGGACGGCGGGGCGCCCGAGGGCTTCGTCTGGCGGGGCGTGCACGCCTCGCAGCTCACCCTGCACTGGGCGGCGTACCCGCAGCTGGCGGCCCGGTTGGTCGACGCGGCGGCGCGGGCGGCGGCCGACCCCGCGACCGCCCGGCCCCACGGGGTGCCCGCGTGATCGGCCAGGTGGCGGTCCGCCGCTTCCCGGCGCTGACGGTCTCCACGCCCCGCACCGAGGTACGTGCGCTGACCGGAGCCGACGCGGCGGCGGCCGACGAGGTGTTCGCCGACCGGCAGACCCAGCGGTGGCTGCCGCTGGCCGACACCTCCGGCCGGATCGACGGGCTGGCCTGGTGCACCGACCTGGCGCGGCAGCGGCGCGACAGCGGCGACGGCGACCACTACGCGGTGGTACGCCGGGAGGACGACCGGGTGGTGGGCTGCCTGTGGACCCGCCGCACCGACTGGGGCGCCCGGTGCACCGAGGTCTCCTACGCGATGGCGGCGCACGCGCGGGGCTTCGGCCTGGCGGCCGAGGCGGTCGACGCGCTCGCCATCGCGCTGATCCTCGAACACGGCTTCCAGCGCGTCGAGCTGCGGGTCGCCCCCGGCAACCTGGCCTCCCGCCGGGTCGCGGAGAAGGCCGGGTTCAGCTACGAGGGCCTGCTGCGCAACGCGGGCTTCGTCCGCGGCGGCCGGGTCGACCTGGAGGTCTGGTCCCTCGTCTCCGCCGACCTCCGCTGAGCCGCCCGGCCCGCGCCGACCCGCCCGGCCCGTGCGCGGAACCGGTCAGCCGACCATGCGGTCCGAGGGCGGGGTGAACTGGCGGGTGGGCTGGCCCTTGAGGCCGTCGCGGAGGGTCTGCGCCACCGCCTTGATCGGGATCTGCGACTGGCCGTCGCCGACCGCGTTGAACGGGTTGTCCGGGTCGGAGATGAAGCTCGCCGCCGCCAGCTCCGGGGTGTAGCCGACGAACCAGGCCGACCGGGTGCTGTCGGTGGTGCCCGTCTTGCCCGCCACCGGGCGGCCCACGGTGCCCCGCACGCTGTCCGCGGTCGACCAGCCGCCGCAGCTCCCGCGCGCCGGGGTGTCGCCGGTCGGGCAGCGGGCGGCGTCGGTGGCGGCGCGGGCGGCGTCGGCGTTCACCACCTGCCGGCAGCGGGGCTTGGCGACCTCGCGTTCGATCCCGGAGGCCGTCTTCCAGGTGGTCGGCGTGCCGTCACGGTTGTAGATCGCCTGCACCGGGATCGCCTCGCAGTAGCGGCCGTCCGCGGCGATCGCGGCGTACGCGTTGGCCATCTCCAGGGGCGTGGCGTCGGAGACGCCCAGCGTGAACGCGCCCCACTTCTTGACCTTGGCCGGGGACGCCTGTTCCTTGTCGACGTCCGTGCGCCAGCGCAGCCCGAGCTGCTCGGCGAGGTGGACCGCCTTGTCCGCGCCGACCTGCTCCTCCAGCCACACGAAGTACGTGTTGACCGACTTGCCGAAGCCGGACCACATGGTCTGGTTGCCGCTCATCGCGCCGCTGGCGTTGGACGGCGCCCAGCCGTCGTAGACCTCGGAGCGGTACCGGTGCGGGGCGTTGAACGAGGTGGACAGCGGCATGCCCGCGTTCAGCGCGGCCAGCATCGGGAACATCTTGAACGTCGAGCCGGCCTGGTAGCCCGGCAGGTCGCCGCCGCCCAGCAGGGGCGCCACGGTGTTCGGGTAGTTCGCCTTGACCTTCGGCCCGGCCTCGGGGTTGGAGCTCTGCCCGTTCTGGCTCAGGTCCAGCGAGTACGTCCGGTTCACCGCCATCGCCTTGACCCGTCCGGTGCCGGGCTCGGAGACCACGATGCCGTTGGCGAACGGGCTGCCGGTGTTCTCCTTGGCGCCGACGTTCTTCTCGGCCGCCTCCTGGATCTTCGGGTCCATGCTGAGCACGATCCGGTAGCCGCCCCGGCGCAGCTTGTCCATCCGCTCCAGCCGGTTCTCGCCGAACGCGGGCTGCGCGCTCCACCAGTTCTTCAGGTAGTCGCAGGCGAAGCCCCAGCTGTTCCACTTCTCGGGCACGGCGGCGCAGTCGTTCGGCGGGTAGGTCAGCTTCAGCCGGATCGGCTCGGTCTTCGCCTGCGCGACGGCGTCCGGCGAGAGGTAGCCGAGCTGGGCCATCCGGTCGAGCACGTAGTTGCGCCGGCCGGTGGCGTCCTTCTGGTCGGAGCTGGCCGGGTCGTACTCGGACGGGGACTTGACCAGGCCGGCGAGGGTGGCCGCCTCGACGGGGTTGAGGTCCTTGGGGGCCTTGGAGAAGAAGATCTCGCTGGCCGCGTAGATGCCGTACGCGCGGTGCCCGAAGTACGCGGAGTTGAGGTAGCGCTCCAGGATCTGCTCCTTGCTCAGCTCCTTCTCCAGGTCCATCGCCATCCGCATCTCGCGGACCTTGCGCAGGCTGGTCTGCTGGGTGGCCTCCTGCACCTCCTTCGGCGTCTTCGCGCTGTCGCGCAGCGCCATCCGCACGTACTGCATGGTGAGGGTGGAGGCGCCCTGAGAGACGCCGCTGGAGCGGGCGTTCGCCACGAAGGCGCGGGCGACGCCCTTCGGGTCGACGCCCCGGTGCTGGTGGAAGCGGTTGTCCTCGGCGGCGACGATCGCCTGCTGCATGTTCGGCGAGATGTCGGCCAGCTTCGTGTACTGCCGGTACTCCTCGTAGAACATCGTCAGCACCGTCCTGCCGTCCGGCGCGTAGACGTACGACGTCTCGGCCGGCAGCGCGGTGGTGAGGATCTTGGTCTTGTGTTCCATGGCGTGCGCCGTGACCTTGGCGCCGAGGCCGGTGGCGGCGGCCACCGGGTACGCCACGGCGGCGACGACGATGCCGGCGATCAGTCCGGCGCGGAAGAGGGGAACGAGACGACCAGCGGCAGCAAGGGGTCGATTGCTCACCAGCTCAAGTTATGACATTTCCGATTCACACTTGAGAAATATTCATGAACGCCCGTGTGGTGACGCGGCCCACGCCGGGATCCGCTGTCCCGCGCGCCACCTTCCCGGCAGGATCGCGGACATGCGTGGTCAGCCGACCGAGACCCTCCCCGGAACCGGGCCCGAATCCGACCACACCGGGGGCGAACCCGACCACACCGGGGGCGAACCCGACCTCACCCACCACGGCGACGCCGAGGTGGGGCCGGGGCTGGTCGACCTCGCCGTCAACGTGCGGCGCGACGCCATGCCCGACTGGCTTGCCGACCCGATCACCGCCGCGCTCGGCGACCTCGCCGCGTACCCCGACCCGGGGCCGGCGCGGGCCGCGGTCGCGGCCCGGCACGCCCGCCCGCCGGCCGAGGTGCTGCTGACCGCCGGCGCGGCCGAGGGCTTCGTGCTGCTCGCCCGGGCGCTGCGCGGCGTGCGCCGGCCGGTGGTGGTGCACCCCCAGTTCACCGAGCCCGAGGCGGCGTTGCGCGCCGCCGGGCACCAGGTGGAGCGGGTGCTGCTCGACGCGGACGACGACTTCCGCCTCGACCCGGCCAGGGTGCCCGCCGACGCCGACCTCGTGATGATCGGCAACCCGACCAACCCGACCTCGGTGCTGCACCCCGCCGGCGACCTGGCCGCCCTCGCCCGGCCCGGTCGGGTGCTGGTGGTCGACGAGGCGTTCGCCGACACCACCGTCGCCCCCGGCGTGGCCGGCGAGCCGGAGTCGCTGGCCGCCCGGCGGGACCTGCCGGGCCTGCTGGTGGTCCGCAGCCTCACCAAGACCTGGGGGCTGGCGGGCCTGCGGATCGGCTACCTGCTCGGCGAGGCCCCGCTGCTGGAGCGGCTGGCCGCCGCCCAGCCGCTCTGGGCCGTCTCCACCCCGGCCCTGGCCGCCGCGTCGGCCTGCGCCACGCCCGTCGCGGTCGAGGCCGAGCGCGCCATCGCCGCCCGGCTCGCGGCCGACCGCGACCACCTGGTCGCCCGCCTGTCGGCCCTGCCCGGCGTACGCGTCGCCGGCCGCCCCGCCAGCGCGTTCGTGCTGGTGCACGTCCCCAATGCCGCCGACGTGCGGCTCGCCCTGCGGCGGCGCGGCTGGGCGGTGCGCCGGGGCGACACGTTCCCCGGCCTCGGCCCGGACTGGCTGCGGATCGCCGTACGCGACCCGGCCACCACCGACGCGTTCGCCGAGGTACTGGCGCAGATCCTGGAGGCATGATGCTGGAGACCACGATCGCGGCGATCCGGCCGCCGGACGAGCCGGCGATGGTCGCCGCCCGCGAGTTGCAGGGGCGGCTCACCAAACCCGCCGGCTCGCTCGGCGCCCTGGAGGAGCTCTCCGTACGCCTCGCCGGCCTGGCCGGGCACTGCCCGCCGCCGCTGCCCGAGCCGGCCGCCGTCGCCATCTTCGCCGGTGACCACGGCGTGCACGCCCAGGGGGTGACGCCCTGGCCGCAGGAGGTCACCGCACAGATGATCGGCAACTTCCTGGCCGGCGGCGCGGTGGTCAACGCGTTCGCCCGGCAGGCCGGCGCCTCGGTCACCGTGGTCGACGTCGGCGTGGCCACCCCGATCCCGGTCGCCGCGCCGGGCGAGGAGGGCGCCGGCGCCCCGCCGACCCGCGGCGCGCCCCGGCTGGTCGCGGCGAACGTCCGCCCCGGCACCCGGGACCTGGCGGTGACCGCCGCGCTGACCCGCGACGAGGCCCGCGCGGCCGTCGAGACCGGCATCCGGGTGGCCGACGAGCTGATCGACGCCGGCGCGGGCATTTTGCTCACCGGGGACATGGGCATCGGCAACACCACGCCGGCCGCCGCCCTGATCGCCGCGTTCGCGGGCATCGACCCGGCGGAGACGACCGGCCGGGGCACCGGGGTCGACGACCCGACGTACGCCCGCAAGGTCGACGTCGTGCGGGCCGCGCTGCGCCGGCACGCCCCCGACCCGGCCGACCCGCTGGGCGTGCTGGCCGCCGTCGGCGGACTGGAGCACGCCGCGCTGGCCGGGCTGATCCTGGGCGCCGCCGCCCGCCGGACGCCGGTGCTGCTGGACGGGGTGATCGCGGTGGCCGCGGCGCTCGCCGCGGCGGCCCTCGCCCCGCACGCCGTGGCCGCCATGGTGGCCGGGCACCGCTCCGCCGAGCCGGGGGCCACGGTCGCGCTGCGCCGGCTGGGGCTGGAGCCGCTGATCGACCTCGGGCTGCGCCTGGGCGAGGGCACCGGCGCGCTGCTCGCGCTGCCGGTGGTCACCGGCGCGGTGCGGGTGCTGCACGAGGTCGCCACGTTCGACTCGGCGGGGGTGGCCGAGAAGTGAACGGGCCCACCATCGGCTCCCGAGGCGAGGCGACGACGTGAGCGGCAACCCGTACCCGCTCGGCCTGCGGCTCGCCGGCCGACGGGTGGTCGTGGTCGGCGGGGGAGCGGTGGCCACCCGGCGGGTGCCGGCCCTGCTCGACGCCGGCGCACACGTCCTCCTCGTCGCGCCGGAGCTGACCCCGGCGCTGCGCGCGCACGTCGACGCCGGGCGGCTGCACTGGGCGCCGCGCCGCTTCGCCCCCGACGACCTGGACGGCGCGTGGCTGGTCCAGGTCGCCGTCGACGACCCGCTCGCCGCCGCGTCGGTCAGCGCCGCCGCCGCGGAGCGCCGCATCTTCTGCGTACGCGCCGACGACCGCGCCGCCGCCACCGCCTGGACCCCGGCGGTGACCCGGCACGGGCCGGTGACCGTGGCGGTGCTCGGCGGGGGCGACCCGCGCCGGGCGATGGCCGTCCGCGACGCCGTCCGGGACCTCCTGGACGTGCGGACGGGCCCCCTGTCGACGCCCGCGGCGCAGGAGGGAACCCTCCCCCGCACCCGGGCGGGGCGGGTCGCGCTGGTCGGCGCGGGCCCCGGGGACCCGGAGCTGATCACCGTCCGGGGCTGGCGGCTGCTCACCGAGGCGGACGTGGTGGTCGCCGACCGGCTCGTCCCGGGGCTGCTCCTCGACGAGCTGCGCGCCGACGTCGAACTCGTGGACGCCTCCAAGATCCCGTACGGGCCGTCCCGCGCGCAGGAGGAGATCAACCGGATCCTGGTGGACCGGGCCCTGGCCGGGAAGGTCGTGGTCCGGCTCAAGGGCGGCGACCCGTACGTCTTCGGCCGTGGCGGCGAGGAGCTGCTGGCCTGCGCGGCGGCCGGCGTGCCGGTGACCGTGGTGCCCGGCGTGACCAGCTCGATCGCGGCCCCGGCCGTGGCGGGCATCCCGGTCACCCATCGGGGGGTGGCCCACGAGTTCACCGTGGTCTCCGGGCACGTCGCGCCCGACTCGCCGGCCTCCCTGGTCCGCTGGGACGCGCTGGCCGGGCTGCGCGGCACGCTGGTCGTGCTGATGGGGCTGAAGAACCTCGCGGCGATCACCGCGACGCTGCTCGCGCACGGCAAGCCGGCGCAGACGCCGGCCGCCGTGGTGCAGGAGGCGACGACCGGGGCGCAGCGGGTGCTCCGCTCCACGCTCGGCGCGGTGGCCGCCGACGTGGTCGCCGCGGGGCTGCGCCCGCCCGCGGTGGTGGTGCTGGGGGACGTGGTCGACGCCCTCGCCGGGGCTGGACCTGACGGATTTCCGGGCAGCCCGCTCGCTCCGGGCGGTCAGGCTTGATCCCTGCGCGAGCGGGCTGCCCGGAAATCCCCGGTGGGCGTTGCCCGTGAGGCGGCTCGGGTGCGACCGGTCAGAGTTTGACGGAATGAACGACGGCGGCCGGAGGAGTACTTCTCCGGCCGCCGTCGTCGCTGGTCAGGTCACTGCTTGAGCATGTTGTCCAGCAACAGGGCGCAGCGGATCAGGCCGAGGTGGCTGTATGCCTGCGGGTGGTTGCCCAGCCCGCGCTCGGCCAGCGGGTCGTACTGCTCGGGCAGCAGGCCCGTCGGGCCGGCGGTGTCCACCATCTGCGAGAACAGCTCCTCGGCGTCGGTACGCCGCCCGGTGCGCAGGTACGCCTCGATGAGCCACGCCGTGCAGATGTGGAAGCCGCCCTCGCGCCCGGGCAGGCCGTCGTCCCAGTGGTAGCGGTAGACGACCGGCCCGCTGCGCAGGTCCGCCTCGATCCGCAGGACGGTGGAGAGGAAGCGCGGGTCGTCGCCGGGGAGCAGGCCGGACAGCCCGATCCACAGCGACGAGGCGTCCATGTCCTCGTCCCCGTACGCCACGCTGTAGGCCTCGACGGTTTCGTGCCAGCCGTACTCCAGCACGTTGGCGCCGATCCGGTCGCGCAGCTCCACCCACTCCGGCCGGTCCTCGCCGCCGTGCTGGCGCATCACGTGCAGCGCCCGGTCGACGGTCATCCAGCACATCACCTTCGAGAAGATGTGGTGCCGCGGGGGGAGGCGGGCCTCCCAGATGCCGTGGTCGGGCTCGTGCCAGCGGCGGCGGACCGCCTCGACCATGTTGTCGAGCACCCGCCACTCGTCCTCGCGGACGGAGCCGCGCGCGTCGGCCACGGCCGCGATCAGGTCCGCGATCGGACCGAAGACGTCGAGCTGGAGCTGGTGGTTGGCGAGGTTGCCGACCCGGACCGGCCGGGAGCCGGCGTAACCGGGCAGGGTGTCGATGACCGCCTCGGCGCCCAGCTCGTAGCCGTCCACCGTGTAGAGCGGGTGCAGCCGCTCCGGGTGCCCGCCGGTGCGCTCGATGCACCCGTCGACCCAGCGCAGCAGCGCCTCGGCCTCCTCGATCGAGCCCAGGTCGACCAGGGAGCGCGCGGTCATCGCCGCGTCCCGCAGCCAGCAGTAGCGGTAGTCCCAGTTGCGGACGCCGCCCAGCTCCTCCGGCAGCGAGGTGGTCGCGGCGGCCAGGATCGAGCCGGTGGCCTCGTGGCAGAGCCCGCGCAGGGTCAGGGCGCTGCGGACCACCAGGTCCCGGGCGGTGCTCGGCAGCCGCAGGGTGGCGACCCAGTCCTTCCACGGCTGCTCGGCCAGGGCCTGCCGCTCGTGGACCGGCAGCCGGTGGTGTTCCAGGCTGTGCGTGCCGAAGCGCAGCTCCAGCACGACCTGCCCGCCGGCGGCGGAGAGGTCGACGACCGCCTTGGCCGTCTCGTAGCCGCCGTCGTTGGAGACCTGCCACTCGACCCCGGGGGAGTAGAGCGCGACCGGCTCGTTGGAGCCGAGCACCAGCAGGCCGTCGCCGACCGGCTGCAACTGCACCGCGACCTGGCCGAACTCCGGCCGGGGCGCGAACTCCAGCCGGGCCCGGCCCGAGCCGGTCAGCACCCGGACCAGGGTCGAGTCGCCGGTCACGACGGCCGGGCCGTCGGGCGTGGTCTCCTTGGCCGGCTTGTCCAGCCAGTCGGTGACGGTCAGGCCCGACCACCGGGTCTCGACCGTCATCGTGCCCGAGCGGTAGCGCTGGCCGAGCGGGATGCCCCCGCGCTCCGGCGCGACGCTGAAGTGCCCGGCCGGGCTGCCGCCGACCAGGTCGGCGAAGATCGCCGCCGAGTCCGGCTTGGGGTGGCAGAGCCAGGTGACCTTGGCCTCGGGGGTGAGCAGGGCCACCGTCCGCCCGTTGGCCAGCATCGAGTGCCGCTCGATGGGCACCGCCCGCTCGCCGAAGAGCCAGTGCCGGCGGGTCTCCAGCAGCAGGCCGAGGGCGCGGGCGGCCTCGATCGGCTCGGCGACCCGGTAGCCGGCCCTGGTGTCACCGGGGCCGATCTTGATGCCGACGTCCGGCCCGTGCAGGTTGCCGAAGGCGTTCTCATCGGTGACGTCGTCACCGATGAAGAGCACCGCGCTGGCGGAGAGCTGGGTGCGCAGCTGGTCGACGGCCGTGCCCTTGTGGGTGGCGACCACCGACAGCTCGATGACCTCCTTGCCCTGGGTGACCGTGACGTCGTCCCAGGTCGCGGGGCCGCTGCGGACCGCGTCGATGGCGGCCGCCGCGACCTCGGGGGCCACCCCGCGGGTGTGCACCGCGACGCTGGCCGGCTTGCGCTCCAGCCGGATGCCCGGGTGGGCCGCGGCGATCTCCCGCAGGGCGTCGCGCAGCCGCGTCCGGACCGCGATCAGCTCGGGCGAGAGCCGCTCGACGAAGCCGATGTCGAACTCGGAGCCGTGGCTGCCGACCAGGTGGACCTCGCTGGGCAGCCGGGAGAGGGCGGCCAGGTCGCGCAGGGCCCGCCCGGAGACCACCGCCACGGTGGTCTGGGGCAGGGCGGCCAGCGCCCGGACGGCCGCCACCGACTCCGGCAGCGGCACGGCCTTGCTCGGGTCCTCCACGATCGGCGCCAGGGTGCCGTCGTAGTCGCAGGCGATCAGAAGCTGGGGCACCCGGGCGATGCGGCCGATGGCGGCGCGTAGTTCCGGGTCCATCGTGCCGGCCGCCGGGGTGATGATCTCGCTGGCGGCGTTCACGCGACCTCCGCTTGAGGCACACCGAGCTCGGTGAGGAAGGACTTCGCCCAGTGCCCCACATCGTGGGTGCGTAGATGGCGTTGCATTGTCCGCATTCTGCGGCGTGCCTCCGGCTTCTCGACGTGCACGGCCCTGAGCAGGGCATCCTTGACCGCGTCAGGGTCGTGCGGGTTACACAGGAACGCCTGGCGCAGCTCGGTGGCGGCGCCGGCGAACTCGCTGAGCACGAGTGCACCGCCCTGGTCGGCGCGCGATGCGACGTACTCCTTGGCTACCAGGTTCATTCCGTCTCGCAGCGGGGTCACCATCATCACGTCCGCGGCGGCGTACATCGCGGCGAGCTCAGTGCGACTGTACGACTGATGCAGGTAATGCACCGCCGGCACGCCGACCCTGCCGAACTCGCCGTTAATGCGACCGACCTCGCGCTCCACCTTCACGCGTAGTGCCTGGTAGTGCTCCACGCGCTCGCGGCTGGGCGTGGCGACCTGCACCATGACCGCGTCGGGAACTGTCAACTTTCCGTCAGCCAGCAGCTCGCGGAAGGCCTTCAGCCGCAACTCGATGCCCTTGGTGTAGTCCAGCCGGTCGACGCCCAGGATGATCGTCTTCGGGTTGCCCAGCTCCTCGCGGATCTCCTTCGCCCGGGCCTGGATGCCCGGGTCGGCGGCCAGCCGCTCCATCTCCTTCGTGTCGATGGAGATCGGGAACGCGCCGGCCTTCACCTGGCGGCCGTCGACCTGGATCATCTGCCCCTCGTAGCGCAGCCCGAGCAGGTGTCGGGCCAGCCGGACGAAGTTCTGCGCGGCGAGGCGCTGCTGGAACCCGACCAGGTCGGCGCCGAGCAGGCCGCGCAGGATCTCGGTGCGGAACGGCATCTGCATGAACAGCTCGATCGGCGGGAACGGGATGTGCAGGAAGAAGCCGATCCGCAGGTCGGGCCGCAGCTCGCGGAGCATCGCCGGGACGAGCTGGAGCTGGTAGTCCTGCACCCAGACCGTCGCCCCCTCGGCCGCGACCTCCGCCGCGGCCTCCGCGAAGCGGGCGTTGACCAGGCGGTACGCCTCGCGCCAGCGGCGCTTGTAGGCCGGCGTCTCCACCGCGTCGTGGTAGAGCGGCCAGATCGTGGCGTTGGACTGGCCCTCGTAGTAGCGCTCCAGCTCCTCCGCGCTCAACGGCACCGGGTGCAGCCGGATGCCCTCCAGGTCGAAGGGCTCGGGGGCGGCGCCGGTGCCGCCGGCCCAGCCGACCCAGGTGCCCTGGTGCTCGGCGAGGACGGGGTGCAGGGCGGTCACCAGCCCTCCGGGGCTGCGACGCCACTGCCGTCCCTCGGGGGTGCTCACCTCGTCGACGGGTAGCCGGTTCGCCACTACGACAAAGGAGCTGCGGACGGTCACGTTCGGCCACCTCCGGGTGCTGACGGGTCAACCGCGAATGAGCGTACTGAGCGTAGCTGCGGCTTCTGGGGCCCCGTGCCGGAGTCACCTACCCTTCCCACGATGGTCCAACCCCTGGCGTGATCTTGTCGATACCCCTGCTCGGAAGCAGGGGTGGCAGGGCGCGGGCGGAGCGTCGGAGGCGGGGTGATGTGGGGGCGGCGCCGCGAACCTGTCAGGATTGACGACGGCGTGCGTGCGGCCGGCCGCCGGCCGGCGGCGGCGGGCGGAAATCGCAGCCCGCGCCCGCGCCCGCCGACCCCAGTCGCAACCTACGGAGGTAGCCCGCACCGTGGCCCAGTACATCTACGTCCTGGAAAAGGCGCGCAAGGCGCACGGCGACAAGGTCGTGCTCGACAACGTGACGCTGAGCTTCCTCCCGGGGGCCAAGATCGGTGTGGTCGGCCCCAACGGCGCCGGTAAGTCCAGCCTCCTCAAGATCATGGCAGGCCTGGACCGGCCGAGCAACGGCGAGGCCCGGCTGATGCCCGGCTACACCGTCGGCCTGCTCGCCCAGGAGCCCCCGCTCAACGACGCCAAGACCGTGCTCGGCAACGTCGAGGAGGCGGTCGCCGAGACCAAGGCCAAGCTGGAGCGGTTCAACAAGATCGCCGAGCAGATGGCCACCGACTACTCCGACGAGCTGATGGAGGAGATGGGCAAGCTCCAGGAGGAGCTGGACCACGCCGACGCGTGGGACATCGACTCCAAGCTCGAACTGGCGATGGACGCGCTGCGCTGCCCGCCGCCGGACGCCGACGTGACCCAGCTCTCCGGGGGCGAGCGGCGCCGGGTGGCGCTGTGCAAGCTGCTGCTGGAGGCGCCCGACCTGCTGCTGCTCGACGAGCCCACCAACCACCTGGACGCGGAGAGCGTCTCCTGGCTGGAGCAGCACCTGGCCAAGTACGCGGGCACCGTCATGGCGATCACCCACGACCGGTACTTCCTCGACAACGTGGCCGGCTGGATCCTGGAGCTGGACCGCGGCCGGGCCGTCGGCTACGAGGGCAACTACTCCACCTACCTGGAGAAGAAGGCCGCCCGGCTGGCCGTCGAGGGCCGCCGCGACGCCAAGATGAAGAAGCGCCTCACCGAGGAGCTGGAGTGGGTCCGCTCCAACGCCAAGGCGCGGCAGACCAAGTCCAAGGCCCGCCTCGACCGCTACGAGGAGATGGCCACCGAGGCGGAGAAGACCCGCAAGCTGGACTTCGAGGAGATCCAGATCCCGCCGGGCCCGCGCCTGGGCAACACGGTGATTGAGGCGCACAACCTGACCAAGGGCTTCGGCGACCGGGTGCTCATCGAGAACCTGTCGTTCTCGCTGCCGCGCAACGGCATCGTCGGCATCATCGGCCCCAACGGCGTCGGCAAGACCACCCTGTTCAAGACCATCGTCGGGCTGGAGCAGCCGACGAGCGGCGACGTCCGGGTCGGCGAGACCGTCTCGCTGTCGTACGTCGACCAGAACCGGCAGGGCCTCGCCGGGGACAAGACGGTCTGGGAGGTCGTCTCCGACGGGCTCGACCACCTGATGGTCGGCAAGGTCGAGATGCCGTCGCGGGCGTACATCGCCGCGTTCGGGTTCAAGGGGCCGGACCAGCAGAAGCCGACGAAGGTGCTCTCCGGCGGCGAGCGCAACCGGCTCAACCTCGCGCTGACGCTGAAGATCGGCGGCAACGTGATCCTGCTCGACGAGCCGACCAACGACCTGGACGTGGAGACCCTCTCCAGCCTGGAGAACGCGCTGCTGGAGTTCCCCGGCTGCGCCGTGGTCATCTCCCACGACCGGATGTTCCTCGACCGGGTCGCCACGCACATCCTGGCCTGGGAGGGCGACGACGAGAACCCCGCCAAGTGGTTCTGGTTCGAGGGCAACTTCGAGGCGTACGAGAAGAACAAGGTCGACCGGCTCGGCGCGGAGGCGGCCCGCCCGCACCGGGTGACCTACCGCAAGCTGACCCGCGACTGACGTGGCAGACCGTTTCGTGTACCACTGCACCCTGCGGTGGTCCGACCTGGACGCGTACGGCCACATCAACAACTCGCGCTTCCTCACCCTCTACGAGGAGGCGCGGGTGGCGTTGATGTTCGCCGGCGGCCGGGCGTGGGGAGTGGGCTCGTTCGCCGACGGCGTCGTGATCAGTCGGCACGAGATCGACTACCTGCGCCCGGTCGAGTACGCCCTCGGCCGGGCCACCGCCGAGGCCGCCCCCACCGTGCGCATCGAGCTGTGGGTGGAGGAGATCCGGGGCGCGTCCTTCACCGTCGCCTACGAACTCTTCGACGGCGACGTGTTGGCCAGCCGCGCCCGTTCGGTGCTGGTGCCGTTCGACCTGACCCGGCAGCGGCCCCGGCGGATCACCCCGGAGGAGCGGACGTTCCTGCTCACGTACGCGCCGCAGGGGCCGGTGGCGTGACGGCGACCGACGGGCCGGCCGCCCGGGCGCGGACCGGCGGCGGCGGTCCGGCCGCCGCCGGGCACGGGATCGCCGACGCCGCCGACGCGGGGGCCTTCCTGGCCCGCCTCGTCCGGCTGGACCGCGACGCCCCGGTCCGACTGCGGTCGACCGGCGCGACGGGCCGTACGGCCCTCTGGGGGCGCCTGCCGTGGGGCGTGCTGGTCGTCCGCCCGGTGGCCGGCGACGGCCCCGGCGACGCCACGGTCTCGGCCGGCGAGCTGCTGGCCGAGCTCGCGGTGGGCGGCGGGGCCCTGCCCACGCGGCGGGACGAGCGGTGGCGGTGGCCGCTGCCGCCCACGGCGAGCCGCCGGGTGGAGACGCTGCCGGGCGCGGAGCTGCGGCGGATCGCGGCGGCGGCGGCGGGAGCCCTGCGAGACGCCAGCGCCCACGGCGTCGGCGGGCGGGCGGTCGGGCAGCGGGCGCTGCGGGACGCGCTGCTCGACCACGTGCCCGTGGTGGTCACCCCGGACGACCCGCCCGGCGAGCCGGTCGAGGTGACCCAGCGGATGGTCCAGGGGTTGGTCCGGATGGGCTTCCTCGGGGCGGCCGAGGGGTCCGCCGAGGCGGGCGGCGGAGGCGACGTCCAGGTGCGAACGGTCGGCCGATGGGTCGGTCTGGTGGGACCGTACGGAGCGATCTGGTCGCAGAAGGCCACCGATCTTGCCGTGCGGCCCGTCTGAATTCATCCGTTCGGATGACCCGTGGTCGTTCTTCTGTCCTGGTGCTGTCGTTGGGGGGGTGCCTCAACCCGGCTGTCCGGGTACCGTCCATCCTCGGATCCAACGCACCGTAGGCGACTGGATCCGCTGGGGAGTGAGGTGCGCGAGCGATGCCGTGGTGGTCATGGCGCCCCGGTCCCGCCAACGGCGGCGGCGACCCGGAAAGGCAGAGCGGGATCACAGTGGAGAGCACCGTCCGGGTCGGACCACCGACCCCGCGTCAGCCGGGAGACGACTGCCCACCGACGGAGCGTGCCGTGATAGCGGACATGCCCGCCACGGTCGAGCCGGTCACCCTGCGCCGCGTCTGCGACGCACTCGACATGCTCGACGTGCGCTACCTGGCCGACGGCGACGGCAACCTGCTGGCCATGTGGGAGCGGCACGCCGTGCTGGTCACCCTGGAGGGCCCGGAGGACGAGATCCTGGTGATGCGGGCCCGTCCACACGCGACGGTGCCGCCGGACTGGGCCGACCGCGCCTACCGGGTGGTCAACGAGTGGAACCACACCCGCCGCTTCTGCAAGGCCTACATCGGCGACCCGACCGAGCGCGGGCAGTTGCCGATCTACGCGGAGTTGCAGGTGCCGTTCGGCGCCGGGGCGCACGACGCGCTGCTGGTCGAGATGCTCGACTGTGGAGCGGCGGTCGCCACCAGCTTCGTGGACTGGCTGCACGACGAGGGCGCCCTGCTCTGAGCCGCCCGACGCCCGCCGGGCCACCAGGTGCCCGTACGACGTCGGGCCGGGCCGCCCGGCCGGCGTCCGCGGGACCGCCCGGGGGCCGCTCGGTGTCAGGCCGGTCGGTGTCAGGCCGGCCCCGCCGGGTCCTCCATCGCGTTGACCATGAAGTAGGCGGCCCGCTCCAGGTAGTCCCACAGCGCGGTGGCGATCTCCGGCGGCAGGTCGAGACGGTCGACGGCGCGGCGCATGTGGAGCAGCCACGCGTCCCGCTCGGCGGCGCCGATCCGGTACGGCGCGTGGCGCATCCGCAGCCGCGGGTGCCCCCGTTGCGCCGAGTACGTGTTGGGGCCGCCCCAGTACTGCATGAGGAACAGGGTCAGCCGGTCCGCGGCCGGGCCCAGGTCCTCCTCGGGGTACATGGGGCGCAGCAGCGGGTCGGCGGCGACCCCGGCGTAGAACTCGTCCACCAGCTTGCGGAAGGTGGGCTCGCCGCCCACCGCCTCGAAGAGGGTCATCGACGCACCGGGCCGGTCGGACTCACCTGCGGCATTCACCGTTCCATCCTGCCAGGTGCCGCGCCGGGCGGCCGGGGGGTGCCGGCTGTGGGTCGGGTCACCGTGTGCCGCTGCTGTTCCGCCTCGCCGGGGCGACCGTCCAGCCGCCCGCCGGCCCGCCGGGCCGCTCCTCCCCGGAGCGCCCCTGCGCGCTCGCCGCGGTGGCGGGCCCGTCCGCCTGCCGGGGGGCCGTCCCGCTCGCCCGCTGGGCCGCCGCCACGGCCGCGTCGATCGTCGACCGGCTCGGCCAGCGCAGGGCGGCGAGCGTCATCAGCAGCACCCCGACGGCGCTCCAGACCCCGACCACGAGCGGGATGGAGTACCGCTCGGCCAGCAACCCGGTGATCAGGACGGCCATGCCCTGGATGACCTGGACGCCGGTCGCCATCACGCCGAAGGCGCGGGCCCGGAAGCCGTCGGGCAGGGCCCGGACGAAGAGCCCGTTGGCCACCGGCAGCATGCCCGCGACGGCGAACCCGCAGGCCGCGGCGAGCAGCGCCACCACCAGCGGCGGCGGGTCGAACAGGGCGGGCACCAGGGCCAGCGGGGAGAGCACCGCCAACGGCCGCATCAGGCTCAGCCGGCGGTCCGGCCCGAACGCCCGGCTGACGATCAGGCCGCCGAGGATGAAGCCGACGGGGTTCGCCGCCATGATGATGGCCTGGGCGGCCCCGGCGTCCAGCCGGCCGGCGTGCTCGCTCGCCCAGGCGGCGGCGAGGCCCTCCGGCACCACGGAGAAGAGCATGGCGGCGAAGACCAGCACGGCGATGGCCCGCAACACCGGGGTGCCGAACACGATCTGGAAGCCCTGCGCGGTCTCCCGCAGCAGGTGGCTGCGGTGCGCGGCGGTCATCGCCGTCGGCCGGTCGGCCACGCCGAAGCGGACCAGCGCGGCCGACAGGGCGAAGGTCGCCGCGTTCACCAGGAGCGCGGCGGTCGGGTCGAACGCGGCGATGGCCGCGCCCGCCAGGTAGCCGACGACCTGGGCGGCCTGGCCGACGCTGCTGATCATCGACAGCCCGACCACCAGGCGGTCCCCGGTGAGGATCAGGGGGATCAGCGCCGACTTGGCGGCCTGGCTCGGTGGGTTGGCCAGCGTGGTGGCGAAGAGCAGGGCCAGGATCACCGGGACGGGCATGCCGGGGATGGCGATGCACACCATCAGCACCATCCGGACGAGGTCGCAGATCACCATGACCTGCCGGTAGCGGTGCCGCTCCGCGAGCGTGGCGAGCAGGGGACCGCCGACCAGCCAGGGCAGGTAGCTCACCGCGAAGGCGGCGGCCGAGAGCGCGACGGACCGGGTCTCCTCGTAGACCAGCAGGGTGACCGCGGCCTTGGCGATGTAGTCGCCGATCCAGGAGAGAGCGCTCGCCGTGAAGACGGCGCCGTATTCGCGATTGGCGAACACCTCGCGGAAGGTTGCGGGCCCTTCCGGGGATGGTCGCTCGTCAGGCACCGTCGCCTCCATCGTTCCCCTGGGCGGGCCACTCGTGATGGACGGCCCGGGAACCGTCGTCAGATCTACGGATCAGCGAGGACGTGATCACGCTCCGGGGAGCGTGCACCGGATTTTGCCCGATCGTCCGACGACTGGCTAGGGCGAAGGGGTTGATCGTCGCATCTCCGACTGAACGAACGGACGATACCCGAGGGGCCACCCGGCTCGCGACCCCCGCCGCCCGGCGTCCCGGCGCCTCAGGTGGGGCCGCCCTGCCCGGTCTCACCGGGGGTGCGGACCGGCATGCCGGGGTAGAACCGGGCGGCGGCGATCTTCGCGGTGATACCGGAGTTCTCCAGCGCCTCGGCGAGCCGGCGGCGCAGCTCCCGGCCGACGGCGAACTGCCCGTCGGCGGTCGTCTTGACCACCGTACGGATGACCGCGCCGTCGACCGTCATCTGCTCGACGCCCAGCACCTCCGGGGCCTCGACGATCTCCGGCGCCAGGTCGGGGTCGATCGCCACCGAGGCGGCGGCGGTCCGCAGCACGGCCGTGGCCTCCTCCGTGCCGGCGAAGCCGATCGGCAGGTCGACCACCACCAGGGCCCAGCCCTGGCTCTTGTTGCCCACCCGGACGATCTCGCCGTTGCGGATGTACCAGAGCACGCCCCGCCCGTCGCGGACGGTGGTGACCCGCAGCCCGACCGACTCCACCACGCCGGTCGCCTCGCCGAGGTCCACGGTGTCGCCCACGCCGTACTGGTCCTCGATCAGCATGAACAGGCCGGCGATCAGGTCCTTGACCAGGCTCTGCGCGCCGAAGCCGAGGGCCACGCCCGCGATGCCGGCGCTGGCCAGCAGCGGGGCCAGGTCGAAGCTGAACTCCTTGAGGATCATCAGCAGCGCGATGCCGAAGATGAACGCGGTGCTCAGGCTGCGCAGCACCGAACCGATGGCCTCGGCCCGCTGCCGGCGTCGCTCCGGGACGAACTCGCCCGGTTCGACGGTGGCGGTGGGGATCCGCTCGCGCAGCGGACGCAGCATGGTCGGCACGCCCGCGTCGGTGGTGGTGCGCACCAGCCGGCGGATCGTCCGGTGCACCAGCCACCGGGCGGCGATCGCCAGCAGCAGGATCAGCACGACCCGCAGCGGCTTGAGCAGGATCCAGTAGCTGCCCTCGGCGAACCAGACCGAGCCGGTCATGTCGTAGACGCTCTTGCAGAGGGCGTCGTCCAGGCAGGTCGGCGACGGAGCCGGGTCCGGCGCCTCGACGGCGGGCAGGGCGAGCGGCGTCAGGCTGGCAGCGGTCACGCTGTCTTCGTACCCCACCCGGCGGGGCCGGATCCCGTCGACCCTCCGCGTCGTGACCGGCCCGGCACCCCTGGCGAGACGGCGCCGCCGGGCGCGGGCGAACCGGTCATCCTGACACGTGGGGGGATCGCTTCCGGAGGGACCCCCGGATTAGTACGTGCAATCCGGGGGCCGATCAGGGACGATGGGCGCACGGACGTCGGTGATCCGGCCGGCGTCGGCCGTGGTGGGTCGCCGTGCCCGTTTCCGGTCGGCGGTGGTGAGCAGGGGCCGCTGAACCGGGAGGGTGAACGCGATGCCTGACATACGACCCACGGTGGGCTCCGGTGCGCTGGTCCTCAATGCCACCTACGAGCCGCTGTGCGTCGTGTCGGTGCGTCGTGCCGCCATCCTCGTGCTTTCCGCCAAGGCGGTCTGCGTCGCCGACGGCGACGGCATCCTGCACAGCGCCCGCGACGCGCTGCCGGTGCCGTCGGTCGTCCGGCTCACCCGCTTCGTGCGGGTGCCCTACCGCACCCACGTCGGGCTCTCCCGGCGGGCCATCTTCGCCCGGGACGGCTGGCGTTGCGCCTACTGCCGGGGGCCCGCCGAGACCATCGACCACGTCTTTCCGCGCAGCCGGGGCGGCCGGCACGCCTGGGAGAACGTCGTCGCGGCCTGCGCCCGGTGCAACCACACGAAGGGCGACAAGACGCCGGCCGAGCTGGGCTGGCGCCTGCACGCGCTGCCGGCGGCCCCGAAGGGCACCGCCTGGCGGGTGCTCGGTCACCGGGCGCCGGACCCCCGCTGGGCCGACTGGCTCGACCTGCGCGAGCCCGAGGCGGCCTGACCGCCGGTCACCCCCGGCGGAACGCGGCGAGCCGCACCGGGGCCGGGCACCCGGCCGCCGGTCACGTCGTACGCGCCCGCACCAGGGACGCGAAGACCACCACGTTGTCGGCGTACCCGGTCTCCCCGCCCACCCAGCGCCCGCCACAGGTGATCAGGCGCAGCCGGGGACGGCTGAAGTCCCCGAAGACCTCGTCCACCGGCAGCCGGTCCTTGTCGAAGCGCTCGACGGAGTCCACCTCGAAGACGGCCACCGAGCGGTCCTGCCGGGCGACCTCGATCCGGTCCCCGTCGCGCAGGTCCCGCAGCTTGTGGAAGACCGCCGGCCCGGTGCCGGTGTCGACGTGCCCGACGATCACCGAGGGACCGTACTGCCCCGGGGTCGGGCCCCGGTCGTACCAGCCGGCCTCGTGGGCGCGGGCGGCCTCCGGCACCGCGATGCTGCCGTCCGGGGCGATGCCGACGCCGTGCACGGGCGCCCGGACGTCGATCGGGTCGATGGCGATGCCGACGGGCCGGCTGGCGGGCAGCACCGGGAACTTCCTCGGGGCGGGTCGCAGCCCCGCGAGGAACCGGTCCGGCAGCACGCTCACGCCGGCGATCCGCTCCACGCCGAGCAACGTGATGATCAGCGCCATCAACGTACCGATCACGAGGACCGGCAGGCCGGGCCCCCGGCCGGCGGCCAGCCGGCGGCGGCCGGCCGGGATCCAGCCGTGGCGGGGTCGGGCCGGCAGCGGTCGGGCCTGCGGGTCGGTGGTGGCGACGCTCGCCGACACCGCCTCCCCGGCCACCCGGCGCAGCCGCCGGGCCGCCGCGACCGCCACCCGGCCGGACGCCCGCAGCGCCCGCCGGCCGGTGGCCCGGATCGGGTCCGGGTCCGATCGCCTGGTACGCCTCCGGGAGCCGGCCATGGCGACGGCGGGTCAGGAACCGGCCCCGGTCCGGCGGCGGTTGCCGAAGAAGCCGAAGCCCACGGCCAGGGCCACCACCGCGAGCCCGCCGACCATCAGCATCGAGCCGGTGCCCGAGGCGCCGGCGGTGCCGCCGCCCCCGGTGGCCGGGCCCTTGCTGGGCTGCTCCATGTTCAGCACCGTGAGCGTGGTGGTCGCGGTCCTGCCGTTGTCGCAGCGCAGGTTCACCGGGTAGTCGCCGGGCTCCTTGCTGCCCGGGATGGTGACCTGGCCGGTCAGGAAGCCGTCGTCCGGCCGCAGCATCACCCGCCCGAAGGCGTCGGAGTGCACGTCGGCCTGGCGGTCGTTGGCGTTGTCGCAACCGGCCCGGATGCTGACCCGGGTGCCGGCCTGCGCGCTGTTGGGCACCACCTCGACGAAGGCCTCCTCACCCGCCCAGGCGGGTGCGACGGTCGTCAGGACGAACGCCCCGACCAGGCCCAACACGGTCAGGGCGCGGGTCAGGGCACGTTGGAACGCTGTGAGCACCGGCATGATCCCCCCTTCCGGTGACGAACACCGGAATCCTCCCCGGGCAACAGGGCCTGCTTTCCCGCTGGCCGGGGGGCAAACCCGGGGGCGGTCAGCGGGGCCGGTCGGCGG
>NZ_JBPQTK010000076.1:0-27758 GCF_051386315.1 Micromonospora sp. URMC 107 | reverse complement strand
GGGTGGGGCGGGGGTGCGATGGGCGTGGGGCGGGCGGTCGGGCGGGGTAGCGTTCCCATGCCTCGTCGGCAGCGGCGCGCCCGGATTGCGCGGGTTTCCCGGCTCGCTGGTCGGGAAACGGGTGACGCATGCCTCACCGTCGAACCACGACGGGCGGTATCTCCTCGACCGTGATTACGGTAAAAGCGAAGGCAATTCAACGCAGATCTGCCGGCGAAGCGAGGGAAACATGACGGAAGTCAAGCTCGATCACCCCGGTGGGCAGCTTTCGATGCCGGTGCAATCCGCGGTCGAGGGCCCCGCCGGCATCGGGGTGGGCAAGCTGCTGAAGGAAACCGGGATGACGACGTACGACCCCGGCTTCGTCAACACCGCGGCCTGCTCGTCCGCCATCACCTACATCGACGGCGACGCGGGCATCCTGCGCTACCGGGGGTACCCGATCGAGCAGCTCGCGGAGAAGTCCTCCTTCCTGGAGGTCTCCTACCTGCTGATCTACGGCGAGCTGCCGACCCAGCAGCAGCTGACCGAGTTCACCGAGCGGATCCGCCGGCACTCGCTGCTGCACGAGGAGATGCGCCGCTTCTTCGACGGCTTCCCGCGCGACGCGCACCCGATGGCCGTGCTCTCCTCGGCCGTCAGCGCCATCTCCACCTTCTACCAGGACAGCCTGGACCCGTTCGACGCCTCGCACGTCGAGATGTCCACCGTGCGGCTGATGGCGAAGGTCCCCACCATCGCCTCGTACGCCTACAAGAAGTCGATCGGCCAGCCGCTGCTGTACCCGGACAACTCGCTGGGCTACGTGGAGAACTTCCTGCGGATGACCTTCGGCGTGCCGGCGGAGCCGTACGAGGTCGACCCGGTGATGGCCAAGGTCCTGGACATGCTGTTCATCCTGCACGCCGACCACGAGCAGAACTGCTCCACCTCGACCGTGCGGCTGGTCGGCTCCAGCAACGCCAACCTCTTCGCCTCGGTCTCGGCCGGCGTGAACGCGCTCTTCGGTCCGCTGCACGGCGGCGCCAACCAGGCCGTGCTGGAGATGCTGGAGAAGATCCAGGCCGACGGCGGCGACGTCGCGTCCTTCGTCCGCAAGGTGAAGGACAAGCAGGACGGCGTGAAGCTGATGGGCTTCGGCCACCGGGTCTACAAGAACTACGACCCGCGCGCGGCGATCGTGAAGAAGGCGGCCCAGGACGTGCTTGGCCGGATGGCCAACCCCGACCCGCTGCTGGACATCGCCATGCAGCTGGAGGAGATCGCCCTCGCCGACGAGTTCTTCGTCTCCCGCAAGCTCTACCCGAACGTGGACTTCTACACCGGCCTGATCTACAAGGCCATGGGCTTCCCGACCAAGATGTTCACGGTGCTCTTCGCGCTGGGTCGGCTCCCCGGCTGGATCGCGCAGTGGCGCGAGATGATCAACGACCCGGAGACCAAGATCGGCCGCCCGCGGCAGGTCTACACCGGTGCCCCCGAGCGGGAGTACACCCCGTTCGCGCAGCGCTGAGCTCCGACCGTACCGACGGCGAAGGCCGGCGCGGTGGCGATCGCCGCCGCGTAGGCGGCGGCCGTGCGCTGCGCGATGGCCGACCAGCCGTACCGCTCGTGCACCATGACGCGGGCCCGGCGGGCGAGCTGGCGGGCCCGGTCCCGGTCCGACAGCAGCGCGTCGACGGCGTCGCTGAGCCCGTCCGGGTCGTGCGGCCGGAAGGTCATCCCGGTCACCCCCGGCTCGACGATCTCGGCGAGGCCACCGGTGGCCGACACCGCGAGCGGCGCGCCGGCGGCGGCGCCCTCCAGGGCCACCATGCCGAACGGCTCGTAGATGCTCGGCACGGCGAAGCAGTCGGACGCGGCCATCACGGCCGGCAGGTCGGTGCCGCCGAGGAAGCCCGGCAGGCTGACGGTGCCGCCGAGGCCCAGGCGGTGCACCTCGGCCTCCAGCTCCCCGCGGTACGGCCCGTCGCCGACGATGACCGCGCGCAGCCCGGGGTGCCGCTCGCGCAGCCGGGGCAGCCCGGCGATCAGGTGCTGCACGCCCTTCTCGTAGACGAGCCGGCCGGCGAAGGTGACCAGCGGCCCGTCCCCGGCGAAGCGGGCGCGGGCCTGCGCCACCGCGGCGGCCGGGACCCGCCAGCGGTGCGGCTCCACCCCGTTGGGCACCACGTCGACCCGGCCCGGCGGCACGCCGAACAGCCCGGTCACCTCGTCGCGCATGTAGCCGGAGCAGACGATCACCCGGCCCGACTCGCCGGCCAGCCAGTGCTCGACGCCGTGGATGGTGCGGTTCATCTCCTCCGGCAGCCAGCCCTGGTGCCGGCCGGCCTCGGTGGCGTGGATGGTGCTGACCAGCGGGATGTCCAGGTGCTCGCGCAGGGTCATCGCGGTGTGCGCGACGAGCCAGTCGTGGGCGTGGATGACGTCGTAGGAGCCGGCCTCGGTGGCGCGCAGGGCGGCGCGGGTGAGGGTGTGGTTGAACGCCATGGTCCAGGCGAGCAGGGAGGAGGTGGCCAGGGGGAAGGTGACCGGGTCCTCGGCGGCGCGGACGATGCGGACGCCGTCGGCGTACTCCTCCAGGGGTGCGCCCTCGCTGTGCCGGGTGACGACGGTGACCTCGTGCCCGGCGGCGGCCAGGGCGACCGAGAGGGCGTGCACGTGCCGGCCGAGGCCGCCGACCAGGACCGGCGGGTACTCCCAGGAGAGCATGAGGATGCGGCGGGTCTGCGGGGGCGTGCCCGGTCCGGCCGCCGTCGGGAGCTGGGGCCGGGAGGTGAGGGTGGGCCGGTGGACCCGGCCCGGAATGGTGGTGGGCTGCTCGCCGACCCGCAGGGTCGTCACATCAATCTCCGTCCATGCATGGTGGAACGCGCCGGCAACGGTGGCGGCAGAACGAGTGGTGGGGGTGGCCGAGGGGCCGACTGGAGACGCGCGTGCGCGCCCCGCGAACAAGCAAAGGGCATGCGAGCCGATCCCGCACCTCGAAAGGGGCCAAGGTGACGGACGACACCCGAAGGTCCAGCTCGCATCAGTCGGGCGGATACCGGTCGTCGGCCGAACGGGTGGATTGGCGGCGGAGCGCGCGGGGCAATACCCGCACGCGCGCCGCCGGCCCTCGCCGTGTGGTGCGCTCATGGTGCGGTGCGCGCTCATGATCTTGCAAAGGAGCGACATGCAGGTCTGGCCGGGTGAGCGGTACCCCCTGGGGGCCACCTACGACGGGATGGGCACCAACTTCGCCATCTTCTCGGAGGTGGCCGAGCGGGTCGAGCTGTGCCTGTTCGACGAGTGGGACACCGGGGCCGAGCGGCGGGTCGAGCTGCGGGAGGTCGACGCGTACGTCTGGCACGCGTACATCCCGGGCATCGAGCCGGGGCAGCGCTACGGCTACCGCGTGCACGGGCCGTACGACCCGGCGAACGGGCTGCGCTGCAATCCGGCCAAGCTGCTGCTCGATCCGTACGCCAAGGCGGTCGACGGCGACGTGCGGTGGGACCCGGCCGTGTACGACTACGAGCACGGCGACCCGGAGCGGATGAACACCACCGACTCGGCGGCGTTCATGCCGAAGTCGGTGGTGGTCAACCCGTACTTCGACTGGGGCAACGACAAACCACCCCGCATCCCCTACCACCACTCGGTGATCTACGAGGCGCACGTGCGCGGCCTGACGATGCGCCACCCGGACATCCCCGAGGAGCTGCGCGGCACGTACGCCGGCCTCGCCTCCCCGCCGATGATCGAGCACCTGACGAAGCTCGGGGTGACGGCCGTCGAGCTGATGCCGGTGCACCAGTTCGTGCACGACCACCGGCTGACCGACCTGGGGCTGCGCAACTACTGGGGCTACAACACCATCGGCTTCTTCGCCCCGCACCACGGCTACTCGGCGCTCGGCCACCTCGGCCAGCAGGTGCAGGAGTTCCGGGGCATGGTCAAGGCGCTGCACGCCGCCGGCATCGAGGTCATCCTCGACGTGGTCTACAACCACACCGCCGAGGGCAACCACCTCGGCCCGACGCTGAGCTTCAAGGGCGTCGACAACGCCAGCTACTACCGGCTCAGCGAGGAGGACAGGCGTTACTACGTCGACTACACCGGCACCGGCAACAGCCTCAACGTCCGCAGCCCGCACTCGCTCCAGCTGATCATGGACTCGCTGCGGTACTGGGTGACCGAGATGCACGTCGACGGGTTCCGCTTCGACCTCGCCGCCACCCTCGCCCGGGAGTTCTACGAGGTCGACCGCCTCTCCACCTTCTTCGAGGTCGTGCAGCAGGACCCGGTGGTCAGCCAGGTCAAGCTGATCGCCGAGCCGTGGGACGTCGGGCCGGGCGGCTACCAGGTGGGCAACTTCCCGCCGGTGTGGACCGAGTGGAACGGCAAGTACCGCGACACCGTGCGCGACTTCTGGCGCGGCGAGCCGGCCACCCTGGCCGAGTTCGCCTCCCGCATCTCCGGCTCCGCCGACCTCTACCAGGACGACGGGCGCCGCCCTTTCCACAGCATCAACTTCGTCACCTGCCACGACGGGTTCACCCTGCGCGATCTGGTCTCGTACAACGACAAGCACAACGAGGCCAACGGCGAGGAGAACCGGGACGGGGAGAGCCACAACCGGTCCTGGAACTGCGGCGTCGAGGGCGACACCGACGACGGGGCCGTACGCGCCCTGCGGGCCCGGCAGCGGCGCAACTTCCTGGCCACCCTGGTGCTCTCCCAGGGCGTGCCGATGATCGGCCACGGCGACGAGCTGGGCCGCACCCAGCACGGCAACAACAACGCCTACTGCCAGGACAGCGAGCTGGCCTGGGTCGACTGGGACGCCGCCGACACCGACCTGCTGGAGTTCACCCGCAAGCTCGTCGACTTCCGCCGCCGCCACCAGGTGTTCCGCCGCCGGCGCTTCTTCACCGGCCTGCCGGTGCGCTCCCGGCTGGTCGACGAGCCCCTGCCGGACCTGGCCTGGTACACCCCCGACGGGCGGGAGATGACCGGCGAGGACTGGGGCAACGACTTCGGCCGCGCCGTCGCGCTCTTCGTCAACGGCGAGGGCATCCGCGAACGCGGCCCGTACGGCCAGCGCCACGTGGACGGCTCCTTCCTGCTCTGCTTCAACGCCCACGACGCCCCGCTGGACTTCACCGTGCCCGGCCCCGAGTTCGGGCCGCGCTGGGAGGTGGTGATCAGCACCGCGGAACCGGAGCCCGAGAAGACCACGGTGGTCGAGGCGGGCGGCACCCTCTGCGTGCCCGACCGGTGCGTGATGGTGCTGGAGAGGAAGGCCTGACATGTCGACCACCCCTCGACCCGACGCGTCCCGGGTGGGCGCCACCTACCGGGTGCAGGTGCGCCCCGGCTTCGACCTGGACGCCACCGCCGCACTCGCCGACTACCTGGCCGGCCTCGGCGTCACGCACCTCTACAGCGCGCCCCTGCTCACCGCCACCCCCGGCTCGGCGCACGGCTACGACGTGGTCGACCACCGTGCCGTCAACCCCGAGCTGGGCGGCGAGGCGGCCCGGCAGCGGCTGCTGCGGGCGCTGCGCGCCGCCGGGCTCGGCCTGGTCGTGGACATCGTGCCCAACCACGCCGGGGTGGCCGTGCCCGCCGCCAACCCCGCCTGGTGGGACGTGCTGCGCCGGGGCCGGGACTCGGCGTACGCGAGCTGGTTCGACGTCGACTGGGACCGCGGCCGGCTGCTGCTGCCGGTGCTCGCCGACTCCCCGGACGCCCTCGACGACCTCAAGCTCGCCGAGGGGGAGCTGCGCTACCACGAGCACCGCTTCCCCATCGCCGACGGCACCGGCGACGGCAGTCCCCGCGAGGTGCACGACCGGCAGCACTACGAGCTGGTCTCCTGGCGGCGCGGCGACGCCGAGCTGACGTACCGCCGCTTCTTCGCGGTCTCCGACCTGGCCGGGCTGCGGGTGGAGGACCCGGAGGTCTTCGCCGCCACCCACGAGCAGGTCCTGCGGTGGGCGGCGGCCGGCGAGGTCGACGGCATCCGCGTGGACCACCCGGACGGGCTGCGCGACCCGTCGGCCTACCTGGCCCGGCTGCGCGCCGCCGCCCCCAACGCGTGGCTGGTGGTGGAGAAGATCCTGGAGTACGGCGAGGAGCTGCCGGACTGGCCGGTGGACGGCACCACCGGCTACGACGCGCTCGCCGCCGTCTGCGGGCTCTTCGTCGACCCCGACGCGGAGGGCGACTTCACCGCCCTGGACACCCACCTCGTCGGCCGGCACACCTCCTGGCAGGACCTCACCCACGACACCAAGCTCGCGGCGGCCACCCGGCTGCTGTCGGCCGAGCTGACCCGCCTCGCCGCGCTCGCCGGTGACGTCGACCACGACACCGCCCGGGCGGCGCTGGCCGAGCTGGCCGCCGCCTTCGCCGTCTACCGGGGCTATCAGCCGGAGGGCGCCCGGCACCTGGCCGCCGCCCGCGCCGAGGCCGGCCGCCGCCGCCCCGACCTGACCGGCGCGCTGGACGCGCTCACCCGCCGTCTGCGCGACCCGGACGACGAGCTGGCGAAGCGCTTCCCGCAGTTCACCGGCGCGGTGATGGCCAAGGGGGTGGAGGACACCGCCTTCTACCGGTGGAGCCGCTTCGTCGCGCTCAACGAGGTCGGCGGCAGCCCCGCGCACTTCGGCGTGCCGCCGGCCGAGTTCCACCGCTTCGCCGCCGCCCGGCAGGTGCGCTGGCCGGCGAGCATGACCACCCTCTCCACCCACGACACCAAGCGCTCCGAGGACGTACGGGCCCGCCTCGCCGTGCTCAGCGAACTGCCGGGGCGCTGGGCCGACCTCGTCGCCCGGTGGACGGCCCGCGCGCCGCTGCCCGACCCGGCCTTCGCGCACCTGCTGTGGCAGACCGCCGTCGGCGCCTGGCCGATCGAACGGGAGCGGCTGCACGCGTACGCCGAGAAGGCCGCCCGGGAGGCGTCCGCCGCCACGAGCTGGGCCGACCCCGACCCGGTCTTCGAGCGGGCCATGCACGACGTGGTCGACGCGATGTACGACGACCGGCAGCTGCACGCCGAGCTGACCGCGTTCGCCGACGAGATCGCCCCCGCCGGCTGGTCCAACTCGCTGGGGCAGAAGCTGGTGCAGCTCGCCATGCCCGGGGTGCCGGACACCTACCAGGGCACCGAGCTGTGGGACAACTCGCTGGTCGACCCGGACAACCGCCGCCCGGTCGACTTCGCCGTACGCCGGGAACTGCTGGCCCGCCTCGACGCCGGCCCGCCCCCGCCGGTCGACGCCGGCGGAGCGGCGAAGCTGCTCGTGGTGTCGCGGACCCTGCGGTTGCGCCGCGACCGCCCCGAGCTGTTCACCGGCTACCGGCCGGTGCCGGCCCACGGGCGCGCCGGTCGGCACGCGCTCGCCTTCGACCGGGGCGGCGCGATCGCGGTCGCCACCCGGCTGCCGCTCGGCCTGGCCCGCGCCGGCGGCTGGGGCGACACCACCCTGTCACTTCCCGTTCACGAGGTGACCGACCTGTTCACGGGCCGGTCCTACAGTGGCGGGCAGACTGCCCTGGCCGACCTGCTGGCCACCTATCCCGTCGCGCTGCTGGCTCCCACCACCGAGTCCGTGGAGGCTCCGTCATGACCGAGTTCACGGTGTGGGCGCCGGAGGCCGCCCGCGTCCGGCTGCGCCTGCCGGGCGTCGCCGACCACGAGATGCGCGCCGGCCCGGACGGCTGGTGGCGCATCGAGGTGCCCGCCGCCGGTCCCGGCACCGACTACGCCTTCCTGCTCGACGACGACGAGCGGGCGCTGCCCGATCCCCGGTCGGCCTGGCAGCCGGCGGGCGTGCACGGGCCGAGCCGACGCTACGACCACGCGGCGTTCGAGTGGACCGACCAGGCCTGGTCCGGCCGGCAGCTGCCCGGCAGCGTCCTCTACGAGCTGCACGTCGGCACGTTCACCCCCGAGGGCACCTTCGACGCCGCCATCGGTCGCCTTGACCACCTGGTCGACCTCGGCGTCGACATGATCGAGCTGCTGCCGGTCAACGCCTTCAACGGCGAGCACAACTGGGGCTACGACGGCGTCTGCTGGTATGCCCCGCACCAGCCCTACGGCGGGCCGGACGGCCTCAAACGGCTGGTCGACGCCGCCCACGCCAAGGGTCTGGGGGTGATCCTCGACGTCGTCTACAACCATTTTGGGCCCTCCGGGGCCTACGCGCCGATGTTCGCGCCGTACCTCACCGAGCAGAGCAACACCTGGGGCCGCACCGTCAACCTCGACGGCCCGCACTCCGACGGCGTGCGCCGCTACATCGTCGACAGCGTGCTGATGTGGCTGCGCGACTACCACGTAGACGGGCTGCGCCTCGACGCCGTGCACGCCATGCCCGACTCGCGCGCCACCCACCTGCTGGAGGAGGTGGCCGTCGAGGTCGAGGCGCTCTCCACCCACCTCGGCCGGCCGCTGTCGCTGATCGCCGAGTCCGACCTCAACGACCCCACGCTGATCACGCCCCGGGAAGCCGGCGGCTTCGGCCTGCACGCCCAGTGGAACGACGACGCCCACCACGCCCTGCACACCCTGCTCACCGGCGAGCGGCAGGGCTACTACGGCGACTTCGGCTCGCTGGAATGCCTCACCGACGTGCTGACCGGCGGGTTCTTCCACGCCGGCACCTGGTCCAGCTTCCGCAACCGCCACCACGGGCGGCCCGTGGACCGGCAGCGCACCCCGGGCCACCGGTTCGTCGCGTACCTGCAGAACCACGACCAGATCGGCAACCGGGCCACCGGCGACCGGATCTCCGCCACCCTCTCCCCGGGGCTGCTGCGGGTCGGCGCGACGCTGCTGTTCACCGCGCCGTTCACCCCGATGCTCTTCATGGGCGAGGAGTGGGCCGCCAGCACCCCGTGGCAGTTCTTCACCAGCCACCCCGAGCCGGAGCTGGCGACCGCCGTCGCCACCGGCCGCAAGCGGGAGTTCGCCGCCCACGGCTGGCCGGAGGGCGACGTGCCGGACCCGCAGGACCCGCAGACCTTCGCCCGTTCCCGGCTCGACTGGGCCGAGCTGGACAAACCCGAACACCGCGAGATGTACGAGTTCCACAAGCGGCTCATCGCGCTGCGCAAGAGCCGCCCCGACCTGTCCGACCCGAGGCTGCACGCCGTCGACGTGCGCCCCGGCGACCAGTTCCTGGTGATGCGCCGGGGCGACACGCTGGTGGTCGCGAACCTGGCCGCCAAGCCGCAGCGGATCACGCTGCCGGGGGTGGCGCGCCGGGTGCTGCTGGCCACGGGGGAGGGCGTCACCGTGACGCGCGACCGGATCGAGCTGCCGGCGGAGACGGCGGCCATCGTGGCGCTCTGAACGGCGCTCGGCGTCGCTTCGCCGCCGGCAGTGGTGCCGCTGCCGGCGGCGGTCGGCCCGTTCCCGCCGCCAGCGGTCAGCCGGCGTCCAGCACCTCGTGCAGCTTGGCCGCGAACTCGGCGGGCTTGCCCGCGTAGCCGAACTCGCCGCCCATGAAGCCGCCGTGGTGGCTCGGGAACACCACGGCCTCCTGGCCGAGCAGCGCCGCGGTGGCGACCGCCGTACGCGCGGTGTAGGTCCCCGCAGTCTCCTCACCGACCGCGATCACGATCCGGCTCGGTGCCGCCGTGAGCGCCGCCGCGTCGGGCCGGTAGTCGATCACCGGCCCGGAGGCCTTCGACAGCAGCGGGTCGTCGCGGGAGCCGTCGTCCTCGGTCGGCAGGCCGAACGCCGCCGGGTCGGGCGTGGGCTGGGCGAAGTAGGCGTCGGTGTACTCGCCCTGCCACGACGTCATCGCGATGAACGCGGCCATCCCCGCGCCCTGGCCCTTCGCCTGGTAGGCCTCGTGGACGGCGGCCTGGGCGCGCTCGGCCGCCGCCGCGTCGGGGAGCACGGCGTTGATCGGCGGCTCGTGCGCCACCAGCGTGGCGACGTCGCCGGGGTAGGCTGCGACCAGTTCCAGCGCGGTCACCGCGCCGCCGCTGCTGGCGAACACGTCGACCGGAGCCGAGCCGAGTGCCTCGATCAGCAGATGCAGGTCGGCCGCCTGCTGCTGCGGCGTGTGGTCCGACCGGCCGTCCGTGCGGACGCTGCGGCCGAGCCCGCGCGGGTCGTAGGTGACGACCGTCCGGTCGGTGAAGTGGGCCGCGAGCGCGTTGAAGCCCTCCGCCGTCATCGGTTGGCCGATCATGAGCAGCGTGCGGTGATCGCCGGAGGCCGACAGCGGACTGCGCACGTCGTAGACCAGGTCGACGCCGGGCACGGCAAGGGTGTGGGTCTCCATCGTCGTCATGCCGGGGAGCCTACGACCGAGGGGTGACATAGCGAGTGTTACGCGCGGGAGGTACCCACCTGCCGCGGACACCGGCACCGGCGTCAGGATCTGCGGCATGGAGTTCTTCTGCTATCACCGCGACCGGCGCGACTCGCTGGGACTTCGAACCGAGCTGCGCGAGGAGCACTGGTCCTACACGGACCGGTACGCGACGCGGATGATCGCCCGCGGGCCGACGTTCGCCCCCGACGGGGGCCGCTGCTCTCCGACGACGGCGCAACCTGGCTGGGCACGGCGGCGCTGGTCAGGGCGGAGGACCCGGACGAGGCTCGTGCCCTCTTGACCCCGGATCGGTACGCCGAGATCGAGGTCCACAACTGGGCGTTGGGCGGACGCCCGTCATGACCCGGTGAGCGCGGGCTGATCTGTGGCACCCGCAACGCCTGTGCCCATGGCATGGGCCGAGGGGTACGGTCGATGACCGTAGGGTATCGGTCCGTAGTGGCTGCTGGTCAAGGGACGTAGGAGTGCTGCCGTGCCCCCACGCGCAAGGACGATCGTCGACCCGCGGTTCGCCGCTGAACTGCGACGGCTTCGCGAGGCACGCGGCATGTCGCTGCGGCAGGTAGCCGCCGTCGTCAACCACGGCAAGAGCCTCGTGCACCAGTTGGAGGCAGGGCAGACGAGGCCCACTGTGGACGTGGCGGCCCGACTCGACGAGGCGCTCGCGGCGCAGGGAGCGCTGGCCAGGCTGGTCGTAGACGCGCCCGATGGTGGTGCGCGCCTGGCGTACGTGACGGCGCATCCGCGCCGGGTCGACCACGCTACGGTTCGCGCGCTTGCTGGCCTGCTGGCCGGTTACCGGCGGCTGGAGGACGTCGTGGGTTCCGGGCCGATCATGGCCCCGGTCCGTGCCCATCTCGATACCGTTGCCTGTCTGCTGAGCGAGGCCCGGCATGACGTGCGGCCGAGCGTCCTGGACGTGGCGGCGCAGTGGGCCCAGTTCGCGGGTTGGCTGAGCATCGCGCGGGGAGAGGAACGTGCGGCAACGGTGTGGCACGCGAGGGCACTGGGCTGGGCGACCGAGGCCGGCAACAGCGATCTCGTCGCGACCGTGCTGTCCTTTCAGGGACACCAGGCGGAGTTGCGCTGCGACCTGCCGGCGATGGTCAGGCTCTCCCGAGCCGCGCGCCGGGACCGGACCGTCAACGCGGCGCTGCGGGCCTACTGCGCCGGGCAGGAGGCCAGGGGCCTCGCCATGGCCGGCGCTGGCACCTCCGAAGTGCTCGCTCGCCTGTCCGAGGCATCGGACGTGTCGGCCCAGGCGGCCGAGGAACCGCTGTCCCCGTGGGGCTACTGGTACACGCCGTCCTTCTTCGCGGTGCAGCAGGGAATCGTCTGGCGATACCTCGGCGAGACTGACAGCCGCGCCAACGAACGGGCGCTGGCGTTGCTGACGGCCGGTGTCGCGGGCTTGGACGAGGAGGCGAGCGGAGCCGACTGGCACGGTCACAACCTGGTACATCTCGCTGTGGCGCAGGCGCAGGATGGTGAGACGACGATGGCCCGTGAGACCTTGGCGACGGCCGACGCCATCGCGACTGCCGCTGCCTCCGGACAACTGTCTCGTGAGGTGGCTGGGGCGGTCCACCGGCTCAACCTGTCCGCGATGCCATAGCGGACGCGTTTCGCCTGCTCTGCCACCCACTGCCCAGCACACGATGACCGTGGGTGACGGCGACAGGAAGGTGCTCCGAGCTGCTGTCGCGCCCCGATCGATGGAGGTGCGGATGGGGATCGACGAGCCGGCGAGCCGGGGCGAGCAGGTCGAGGCGGCGGAGCGGGAGGCGGCCAAGCGACGCCTCCTGGAGCAGGCCGAGGCTGAGCGCGTACCGGTGGAGGAGACCACCCGGGCGGTGCCGGACCGGCGGTGGCGGCGTGACCAGCGCTGACGAGCCGATCGGTCGCCGCGTCGCCCGCTGGCGGGCGCGGCGGCGGATGACGCAGCAGATGCTCGCCGACCGGCTCGGCAGGTCGAAGAGCTGGGTGGACAAGACCGAGCGGGGCGTACGTCCGCTCGACCGTTACCCGGTGATCCAGGAGATCGCCCGGGTGCTGCGGGTCGACCCGCTGGCGCTGCTCGGCGAGCACCGCCGGCCGCCGGTCGGGGCCAGCCCGGTGGACGACGGGGTCGACGGCATCCGGTCCGCCCTCGCCCGCTACGACGAGCACCGGGCGACGGCGTCGGTGGCGGAGACGGGCCGGCACGTCGCGCACGCCTGGCTGACCTACCAGCACGCGCACTACGCCCAGGTGGTGCGGCTGCTGCACGCCGCGCAGGGCGTGCGGGCGCAGGAGCCGGGGCTGCTGGTGCAGGCGTACCGGATCACCTCGGCGGTGCTGGTGAAGCTCGGTGAGGCCGACCTCGGGTGGCTGGCCGCCGACCGGGCGGTGGCCGTGGCGGGCGGCGATCCGGCGCTGGCGGGGGCCGCGACCGTGTCGGTCGGTCAGGCGTTGCGCGCACTGGGCCGGGACCGGCTGGCGCTCGTGGCGACGTTGACCGCCGCGCGTCGCGTCGCGCCTACGTCGGAGGCGGTGCACGGGGCCCTGCTGATCCAGGCCGCGCTGGCCGCCGCCGGCTGCGGCGACGCCCACCGGGCCGAGGAGCTGATCGAGCGGGCCGTCGAGGTGGCGGCGCGGGTCGCCGGGGACGACCCGCACCGCACCGGCTTCGGGCCGGGCGCCGTGGAGGCGGCCCGGGTGGTGGCGGCGGTCGAGCGGGGGGACGCCGGGGAGGCGGTGCGCCGGCACGAGACGGCGGTACGGGGGGAGGCGTGGCGGCGGCTGCCGGCCGAGTACCGGGCCGCGTACCTGGTGGACGCCGCGCGGGCGTACCTCCAGGCCGGTGACCTGCGTGGGGCCGGGCGGTTGCTGGTCGAGGCGGACGGCGTCGCGCCGGCCGAGGTCCGGTGCCGGCCTGTGGCGCGTACGGTGCTCGCCGAGATCGCCCGGGCCCACCCGGCGCCGGCCGGCGTGGCGCGACTGGCGACGCTGGTCGGCCTGACCCGCTGAGTGCATCGGCCGGCCCGTTCCGTCGGGGTCACCGGCCCGCGGGCGGATGCCGTGGCTGCCGAATTCGCAAGTCCCACTTGTCGACAACGGCGGGCTTCGTCAAATTGGAGAGGGCGCATTTCGCGGCGATGGGATTTGCGTGGCCGATGCCGAGGCTTCTGTTCGAATTGGGCACGGTTTGTTTGTCGTCGTGCCGTTGATGTTCTCAGTCCTAAAAGGGAAAGTGTCAACTACCTGTCATTCCAATATGTTGCGATCAATGCGAGGTGATCGATAAGTTTCGGTGGCCCAAATGGGGCACCCGAGAAAAGGGGGAGCACTTGAGATCAACCCTACGCTGGTCCGCAATGGCCGGCATGGCGCTCGCGCTGGTGGTGACCGCCCCGGCGGTCGCCCAGGCGAAGCCGACCAAGGCCGACAGGAACGGCAACACCACCACCGTCGCCCGCACCAGTGACGGCCGTGCGATCACCAACGAGGCGATCGCCAAGGAGGTCGCCGCGTTCTGGACGCCGGAACGGATGGCGAGCGCCGTCGACCTGGACCTCGCGAAGCCCGCAGGCGCCACCGAGGCGCCGAGCGGGGTGTCCAAGCCGGGCGGACCGGCGGGCAGCGTCGCGCCGATGCAGCCGAGCGTCGCCAGCGGCGACGACGTCGGCACCCAGCTCAATGAGTCGGCGGTAGTCGGCAAGGTCTACTTCACCACCCCCGGCGGCGGCGGCGCCTCATGCTCGGCGAGCGCGGTGGGCAGCGCGAAGCGGCGACTGGTCATGACCGCCGGGCACTGCGTGCACCAGGGCGCCGGCGGCCAGTGGTACAGCAACTGGCAGTTCGTGCCGCGGTACCGCGACGGGGCGCGGCCGTTCGGTACGTTCGTCGCCTACACGCTCACGGCCCGCACCGCGTGGATCAACAGCAGCAGCTTCGACGAGGACATGGCCATCGCCATCATGCACAACGGCGGCAACTGGGGCCTGAAGGTCGTCGACACGGTCGGCGGCCACGGCCTGCGCTGGAACTGGGGCTACAACATCTCCCTGATGACCGCCCTCGGCTACCCGTCCAACCTCGGCGGCGGCGAGAGCCAGTACTACTGCCAGAGCGGCACGTGGCACGCCGGCGGCCAGCAGATTCGGATGTGGTGCAACATGACCTACGGATCCAGCGGCGGTCCCTGGCTGCAGGAGTACAACGACGCGAACGGCCTCGGGTATATCAACAGCGTCGTGAGCCACGGCGACAACCCGGGCAACGGGCAGTTCGACGGCCCGTACTTCGACGACGACATCAAGAGCCTCTACGACTTCGCGGAGGGTCTCTCCCCGGCGTGACGGCTCGTAATCGGCGGAACGGCACGTAATCAGCAGAGCCCCGGCCCCCGGCCGGGGCTCTGCCCATTCTGCTCCATTTCCGCGCCTAGCGCGACAATCGCCGTCAGAGGCGGCGGGTCACTTGAAGCGGATGAACTTGGAGAACTGGTTGTTGGCGGTTCCCACCGTCACCGTCCGGTGGCTGTACCTGTCGGCGGAAACGTAGTTGTACTCGTCGATCTCGAAGGTGCCGTTAGCATTCACCCTGGTCACGAAGGCGACGTGACCGTAGGTGCCGCCCAGGCGGACCGCGACGTCACCGGCCCTCGGGCTGTTGTGCACCGGCACCCCGGCGCGCCCGGCGGCGGCCACCCACTCCTTGGCGTTGCCCCACCGCGCCTGGCCCTTGTACTGGTTGTGGAAGGCGACGCCGACCCGGCTGCGCAGCGCCCAGGCCACGAAGCTGGTGCACTGCCCCTTGTAGAAGTTCCACGGATCGATGCCCGAGGTCTGACCCTTGTACGGGTAGTCGTCCCTGGCCGGGTAGCTGGTCCCGGCGGAGAGCAGCTGGTGGGAGGCGTTGTTGTTCTTCAGCGTGGAGTTGAGGTTCTTCTTCGCCCCGGGCGCGAAGTCCTGGTACGCGTGGGAGCCGTTGTAGCCGGTGTTGTAGTAGACCCGCACCGTCCTGCCGGTGCGGTTCCACGCCGAAGCGGCGTTGTTCTTGATGCACTGGCCCCGACCGCTGCCCGCGCCCTTGAACTCGTAGCAGCCCGGCTGGGCCGAGCCGTAGTCGGCCAGCGATCCGGCGTGATCGGAGATCGAACCCGCGTGGTCGCTGTTGTAGTAGTAGCAGAACTCGCCGGTGTTGCAGCTTCCGTCGCGGGCCGCGGCCTGAGCGGGCGCGGCGACCGCCAGGACGCCGAGAGCCGCGCTGAGCACGCTCGCGCTGAGGGCGCCGAGGACGCGGACGGTGACCCTGGGCATGTTCATGTCCCTCCTGGGTGGGTGAGGAGGGACCCACGCTACAAGCCATCGATCAAGTGCCATACCCCTGAATCGCGGCCGCCCGCGCCCACCTGCCGGCCGGGGCCCGCCGCCGACTGAGTGCGCGTACGGCGACTGCCGCGCCCGCCCACGCCCACCCGGCGCCGGCCGACGTGGCGCGCCCGGCGGCGCTCGACGGCCGACCCGGCCGTAGGGCGCGCCCACCGACGACGGGGTGGGTTCTGTGTCGATTCGGGGTTCGTGGGGCGATTCTCGGGCATAGCGTCAGGCGTGGCGGCTTCCCGCCGCCGGACCGCCCCGGCGGCGGGTCAGGACGATCTGACGGTGGTGCGACGTGGACGAGACCGATCCGATGATGCTGGACCAGCGGGGACGACGCGGCCGGGGCACCGGACTGCCCCGGCTGCTGGGCGTGGTCAGCCTCGCCCTCGGGGCGGGCGGGCTGCTCGCCCCGCGCGCGGTGGCCCGGCTGACCGGCGTGGACGACTCACCCGCCGCGCGCGCGGTGATCCCGGCCGTGGGCGCCCGCGAGCTGGTCCACGCGGTCGGCCTGCTCGGTGGCCGCCGGCCGGCCGGCTGGGCGTGGACCCGGGTGGCCGGCGACGCGATGGACCTCACCCTGCTCGCCCGGGCCTGGGCGGACCGGTGCGGCGAGCGACGCCAGCGGGTCGCCCTCACCACCGCCGCCGTCGCCGGCATCGCCGCCGTCGACCTGGTCGCCGCCGTGCGCGCCGGCCGGGCCCAGGCCGCGCGCCGGCGGGTGATCGACATGGAGGTCGCGGTCACCGTCAACCGCTCCCCGGCCGAGGCGTACCGGTTCTGGCGGGACCTGGAGAACCTGCCCCGGTTCATGTCCCACCTGGAGTCGGTGCGCGCCGACGACCTGCGCCGCTCGCACTGGATCGCGCGCGGCCCGGCCGGCCGCCGCGTCGAGTGGGACGCGGAGATCGTCGACGACCAGCCCAACCGGTCGCTCGCCTGGCGGTCGCTGCCCGACACCCGGGTGCCCAACGCCGGGCGGGTCCGGTTCGTGCCCGCGCCCGGCGACCGGGGGACCGAGGTACGGGTGCGGCTGCGCTACGCCCCGCCAGCCGGCGCGCTGGGCCGGGCGGTGGCGAAGCTCTTCGGCGAGGAGCCCGAGCAGCAGGTCCGTGACGACCTGCGCCGGTTCAAGCAGGTGGTGGAGACCGGCGAGGTGGTCCGCTCCGAGGGCAGCCCCGACGGCATCTCCGTACGCCAGCAGGTCATGCAACGCCCCGCCCAGCCGTTGCCGATCGCCCGCCGCTGACCGCCCGCGATTCGAGAGGACGAACGATGAAGGCCACCGCCTGGATGGGCAAGGACAGCGTCAAGGTCGTCAACGTGCCCGACCCGACCATCATGAACGCGCGCGACGCGATCGTGCGGATCACCTCCACCGCGATCTGCGGCTCCGACCTGCACCTCTACCACGGCTACATCCCCGCCATGCGCAAGGGCGACATCCTCGGCCACGAGTTCATGGGCGAGGTGGTGGAGGTCGGCCCGCAGGTGCGCAACCTGCGCCCCGGCGACCGGGTGGTGGTGCCGTTCCCGATCGCCTGCGGGCACTGCTCCTCCTGCCAGCGCGGCTTCTTCTCGGTCTGCGAGAACTCCAACCCCAACGCCGGGGTGGCCGAGAAGATCATGGGGCACTCGCCGGCCGGCATCTTCGGCTACTCCCACCTGCTCGGCGGCTACGCCGGCGGCCAGGCCGAGTACGCCCGGGTGCCGTTCGCCGACGTCGGCCCGATCAAGGTGCCCGAGGACGTGCCTGACGACCAGGCGGTGATGCTCGCCGACGTGCTCCCCACCGGCTTCATGGGCGCGGAGATGTGCGACATCAAGCCGGGCGACGTCATAGCCGTGTGGGGGGCCGGCCCGGTGGGGCTGCTCGCCGCCGCCAGCGCCCGGATGCTCGGCGCGGAGCGGGTGATCGTCATCGACCGGTACCCGTACCGGCTGCGGCTGGCGCAGGAGCACACGGGCGCGGAGACCATCAACTACGACGACACCGACGTGCTCGACGCGCTGAACGCGATGACCGCCGGCCGGGGGCCCGACGCCTGCATCGACGCCGTCGGCCTGGAGGGGCACCACGGCAACACCGCCGTGTACGCGTACGACCGGGCGAAGCAGGCCGCCCGGGTCGAGACGGAACGGCCGTTCGCGCTGCGCCAGGCGATCCTGGCCTGCCGCAGTGGCGGCGTCGTCTCGGTGATCGGCGCGTACGGGGGCTTCGTCGACAAGTTCCCGATGGGCGCGTTCATGAACCGGTCGTTGGTCATGCGCACCGGTCAGTGCCACGTCCAGCGCTACACCCGGCCGCTGCTCAACCGCATCCAGCGCGGGGACATCGACCCGAGCTTCATCATCAGCCACCGGATGCCGCTGAAGGACGCGGCCAAGGGCTACAAGATCTTCCAGAAGAAGCAGGACGAGTGCACCAAGGTCGTCCTCAAGGTCTGAGCCGGGAACGGCGGCCCGAGCGGCGTCCAGCCCAGGTTGCCGCCCTCGCCGACCACCCGGAGGCCGGCTCGGCCGGGCGCTGAACCAGCGTTGCAGGCGGGAACCGGCGAGCCAGGCCAGCAGCAGGAACAGCACCGCCATGATGACGATGTTGCCGAGGGACTGGAGCGTGAAGGCCGCCGCGCCGTAGAGCGGGTTGCCGCTCTCGGCGGCGTCGCGGAACATCTGCCGGAACAGCGCGAAGGGCCGGCCGATCAGGAAGCCGGCGATCAGCGCGCCCATGAAGACCATCGGCGCGTTGGGGAACCGCCGGGCGAGCCGGGCGAAGGGGTCCCGCACGACGCCGAGCGATGCCAGACCGAGATAGATCATGATGAGCCCGATCGCGCCGAAGACCACCATGGACTGGATGCTCCGCGGCGACAGCCCGCCGGGGGCGTTGGGCGCGGTGGAGAACTGCGGCATCGAGGTGCCGACGAGGCCGACGACCGCGCCGTAGGCGGCCGACACCGCGATCATGCCCACGGACATCCAACCCAGCGGCTTCAGGGGGGCGACGAACCGGCTGAACCTGCCGCCTGTGGTGCCGGTCAGCGGGGCCAGGGCGCCGAACGCGGCGATGTTGCAGGCGGTGAACGTGCCCGCGATGCCGGAGACGAAGGCGAAGAGGATGCCGGCCGCGAGGCCCTGGATGGGCGTCTCCTTGGCGTCGTGGCCGAGCAGCGTGTTGGCGACGTTGTCGCCGATGGTCCGGTCCACGAACTCGGCTGACCAGATGACGGTCAGCAGGAAGCCGCCGAGGACGCTGAGCAGGATGATCAGCCCTCGCCGCCGGGGGAAGTGCCCGTTGACGAACGCGGACGTCCCGATCCGCACGGCGTCGGGGCCGAGCCGGACGGGCGCGTCGGGTCGCTGGGGGGACCGCTGGGTCTGCGTCACATGCGCTCCTCGAAGGTCGGTCAGCATGGCGCCTTCAGGCACCCGGATGGTGCGGGTCGATGTCCGCGTTTCATCATGGGGTGGCCGCTGTCGGCCCGGTTCTTCCATCGTGCGCAATCTCCGCGGCCGTTCTGCCCGCTCTGGGGGCCGGTCAACTCCGAACGGGCCGGCTGGCCCGCCGCGCCTCGCCCGCCTAGCCCCGGCGCGGCCGGGTGTGCCTTCCGGTCCTGTCGAGCTGATGTCGTAGACGATTCACCGGCGTCCCAGATCCGCGCCGCCCCTGCCGTCGACGACGGCGGACGCGAAGAGCCGCACGGCGAACGGCAGGGGAAGTCACGGGCAGGTCTGCCGCTTGGCGTGAGTCGTCTACGACATCAGCTCGACAGGGCGCTCGACGCGCCATGGTGAATCCTGAGGTGGCGAGGAGCAACGCTGGCCGCGGCGGGAGCAACGCCCGGCCGGCCGGTAAGGAGCAACGCCGGCCGGCGGCCGGGGGAACAGCGCCGGCTGCGGTGTCGCCGGCCTGACACCGGGAACGTGCGGGCGTCCACCCCGTCCACCCCGTCCACCCCGTCCGGCTTGTCGTCGGTCGGGTGATCGGAAAGGCACCACGTAGCGCTTGTTGCCTAGATTTTGCAATAAGCTCGGCGCGGAACGACGGCTGGCCGGCGCCGGGGAGTTCGGCATCGTCGACCAGGTCGCGACGGAGCCTGCCCACCGGCGGCGCGGGCTGGGCAGCGTCGTCATGCGGGCGCGCTGCGACCACGCGGCGTGGCTCGGGATACGCACCGGGATCCTCGTCGCCACCGACGACGGACGCGCCCTGTACCGCGCGCTCGGGTGGACGGTGCGGTCGCCCGTCTCGGGCGCCTTCCTCAGGGAGGACCCGGGCCCGTTCTGACGTCCGGCTCGTGGCGCCCGGTCAGGGGATGGGCCACTCGTGGACCGGCCGGTTGCTGTGCATCAGCGCCACGTAGTGCCGCACCACCTCGCGCAGCGCCTCCGGCCGGTCGAGGTGGTCGGCGGACTCCAGCCGGTGCAGCGTCTCCACCTGCCAGCTCGCCCCGTTGCGCCCGGTCAGGCACCGTTGCTCGATGATGCCGAGCAGCCGGTCCCGCTCGGCCGGGTCCAGGCCCCACCGGTCGAGCCCGTGGTGGGCCAGCGGCAGCAGCCGGCGCAGCACCAGCTCGGTGACCGGGAGATAGCCCAGGCCGGGCCAGAAGACCTGGGCGTCGATGCCGTGCCGGGCGCAGGCGGTGAAGTTCTCCTCGGCGGCGCTGAACGACATCTGCGACCACAGCGGCCGGTCGGCCTCGGCGAGCGCCCGGACGAGGCCGAAGTAGAAGGCGCCGTTGGCCACGGTGTCGAGCACCGTCGGACCGGCCGGCAGCACCCGGTTCTCCACCCGCAGGTGCGGGCGGCCCTTCAGCACGTCGTAGACGGGGCGGTTCCAGCGGTAGACGGTGCCGTTGTGCAGCCGCAGCTCGGCGAGCTTCGGCACGTCCCCCCGGGCGAGGGCCTCGGCCGGGTCCTCCGCGTCGCAGACTGGCAGCAGCGCCGGGAAGTAGCGGACGTTCTCCTCGAACAGGTCGAACACCGTGGTGATCCAGCGCTCGCCGAACCACACCCGCGGGCGTACGCCCTGGGCCTTGATCTCCTCCGGTCGGGTGTCGGTGGCCTGCTGGAACAGCGGGATGCGCGTCTCGCGCCACAGCTCCCGGCCGAAGAGCAGCGGCGAGTTCGCGCCCAGGGCCACCTGGATGCCGGCGACCACCTGCGCCGCGTTCCAGTAGTCGGCGAACTGGGCCGGACTGACCTGGAGGTGGAACTGGGTGCTCGTGCAGGCCGCCTCCGGGGTGATGGTGTCGGCGGTGACCGCGAGCCGTTCCACGCCGTTGATCGCGATCCGCAGGTCCTCGCCGCGGGCGGCGAAGATCTGCTCGTTGAGCAGCGCGTAGCGCGGGTTGGCCGACAGCGTCTCGGCGGTCAGGTGCTCCGGCCGCAGCGTCGGCAGGATGCCGATCATCACCATGTGCGCGCCGACGTCCCGCGCCCTGGTCTCGGCGGCGTTGAGGCTGGCCCGCACGTTCTCCTCGAACTCGCGGGTGCCGGTGCCGGCCAGCCGGCGCGGCGCCACGTTGATCTCGACGTTGAACTGGCCCAGCTCCGTCTGGAAGCTCGGGTCGGCGATGGCGGCCAGCACGTCGGCGTTGCGCATGGCCGGCATCGAGCCGTCGTCCACCAGGTTCAGCTCGATCTCCAGCCCGGTCATCGGCCGCTCGACGTCGAAGCGGGACTCCCGGAGCATCTCGGCGAAGACGTCCAGGCACCGCCGCACCTTCTCGCGATAGCGGGCCCGGTCCTCACGACTGAAGGTCCGTACGCCGACGTCCTCGCCCATGGTCACCGCCCTGTCACCGTTGGTTCCCCTAACCTCGCACGCCCGGGGCGGGCCGGGGAAGACCCGAAGCTTCTTGTACGTACCCACCCGGGGCCCGCATGATCCCTGTCGCCTCCGCCGGTCGTGCGGCCGGCGCGGCACGAGGGGTGGTTAGCATGTGCGGCAACCAGGTGGGGAGTGACGATGCGCGAGAAGATCACCAGGCTGTTCGTGGCAGCGGCGATCGCCGAGGCCTGCTCCTGGCTGGCCCTGCTGGTCGGCATGGCCGTCAAGTACGGCCGCCCGGGCAACGAGATCGGCGTGAAGATCTTCGGCCCGGTCCACGGCGCGCTCTTCGTCGCGTACGGCCTGCTGGTCCTCGCGGTGGCCCGGCTGCACCGGTGGCGGCTCTGGCCCACCCTCGTGGCGCTGGCCTGCGCCGTGCCGCCGTTCGCCACCCTGGTCTTCGAGCGCTGGGCCGCGCGGCGGGGGATGCTGCGCACGGCCGGCGAGCCGGACCGGCCGCTGACCCCCGTCGGCTGACCGCCACCCCACCGGCCCCAAGGCCCTGGCGGTGGGGGACGGGGCGGCCCGCGCGACGCCGAGCGGTCAGTCGGCGAGGAAGTCGGCCAACGCGGCGGCGAGCTGCTCCGGGGCCTCCTCGGCCATGTGGTGGCCCGAGTCGATCGAGGCCACCCGCACGTCGGCGGCCCAGTCCCGCCAGATCGCCGCCGGGTCGCCGTACAGCTCGACCATGTCGTCCCGCTCCGACCAGCAGAACAACACCGGGCAGGCGATCCGCCGCCCGGCGGCCCGGTCGGCGTCGTCGGCCGCCCGGTCCGGGCCGAGCCCGGCCCGGTAGTCCTCGCACATCGCGTGCACCGTCGCCGGGTCGTGGATGGCCCGGCGGTAGTCGGCGTACGCCTCCTCGCCCATCGCCGTCGGCGATCCCCCGTACCAGGCGTCCGGGTCGGCGGTGATCACCCGCTCCGCCGGCTTGTCCGACTGGCCGAGGAAGAACCAGTGCCACCAGCGGGCCGCGAACCGGGCGTCGGCGCGCGCCAGGGCCTCGCCGATCGGCACCCCGTCGAGCACGCCCAGCCGGCTGACCCGGTCCGGGTGGTCCAGCGCCGTGCGCATCGCCACGTAGCAGCCCCGGTCGTGCCCCACCACCGCCGCCCGGTCGTGCCCGAGCGCGTCGAGCAGGCCGACCACGTCGCGGGCCATCGCCCGTTTGGCGTACGCGGTGTGCCCCGGGTCGCTCGGCGGCTTCGACGAGCCGCCGTAGCCGCGCAGGTCGGGGCAGATGACCGTGTGCTCGCGGGCCAGCAGCGGCGCCACCCGGTGCCAGGTCGCGTGGGTGCGCGGATGCCCGTGCAGCAGCACCACGGGTGGACCCGAACCGCCGTGGCGTACCCGCAGCCGGACCTCGCCGACGTCGATCTGCTCCAGCGTGAAGCCCTCGAACATGGCCCCACGGTGCCCGCCGGCGCGCCGCCGGAAACCGGGCGGGCCCCTGACACCCCGCTCGCCTCCGCACCGCGTGGCCGGGCGCCGGGCGATCCGGCTGTCAGGTCAGCGCGGACCAGGCCACCAGGGCGGCGACCAGCAGCGCGCCCAGCGCCGCCTGGAGCAGCAGCGGCGGCCCGAGGTGCGACCACAGGGTGGCGGTACGCGGGGTGAGCAGCTGGCCCGTCGTCAGGTTCACGATCCGCTCGATCTTCGGCGGCAGGTCCGGGTCGCCCTGGGGGCGCAGCGTGAGCTGCACGTGGTCGGCGGGGTGCAGGGCGCTCTGCGGCAGGTGCCCGTGCAGCTCGACCTCGCAGAGCCGCCCTGCGGCGTCGCGCAGCCGCACCGGGGTGACCAGGTATTCCGGGCCCTTCTTCAGCTCCTTGAACCGGCGACGGGCGGCGCCGGAGCCGGCGGAGAACAGGGAGCGGACCAGCGCCATCAGCAGCCCCGCCACCCCGGCCGCCGCGAGGACCGCGACCAGCACCGGCTGGCCGATGCGCACCTCGCGCGGGTAGCCGTCCATCAGCCGGATGATCCGCCCCGTCACGATCCGGTCGGTCGGGTGGACGATCCGACGGATGTGCAGGTCGCTGTCCATGTCCACCACCCAGAGTCCGGTTCCGTTCACTGATGGTATCGGCCATTCGGGTTGAGCGACATGAATGAATTCCGGTCACGCGCTCGCGGCGGCCAGGTGACAACCGCGGCGGCGCGGGTAAGCGGGGGGCCGAGCTGGAAAGGGGTCGAGCATGCAGCTGTCCTTCCTGCGCCCGCTCTACGACCGGCCGGGGCCGTGGGTCTCGGTGTACCTGGACGCGTCCGCCAACACCGAGGACGCCCACCCGGCGCTCGATCTGCGCTGGCGGGCCCTGCGCCAACAACTTCAGCAGCAGCGCGCCGACGTGGAGACCATCGAGGCCGTCGAACGGCTCGTCCGGGGGCACGACCCGATGCCGGGGGACTACGGACTGGCGGTCTTCGGCGCCCGGGGCCGGGTGGTGCTGTCGGAGTACCTCTCCGCCCCGCCGCTGCGGGACCTCGCCGCGTACACCTCGCTGCCGCACGTGATGCCGATGCTGGCGCAGCGCGGCGAGCAGGTGGCCTGGGTGCGGGTGCTGGCCGACCGGACCGGTGCCGACGCCATGGCGATCAGCGCCGGCGGTGTGCCGCGCCGCGCCCACGTGACCGGCCGGGAGCACTTCCAGCTGCGTCGGGTGCAGCCCGGCGGCTGGTCGCAGTCGCACCACCAGAAGGCCGCGATGGAGGCCTGGCACCACAACGCGGGCGACGTCACCGCGGCCACCGTGGAGCTGGCCGAGAAGGTCGGCGCGGAGGTGGTGGTGGTCGCCGGCGACGTGCGCGCCACCGGCATGATCGCCGCCCAGATGCCGGAACGCTGGCAGGACCTGATGGTCCGCACCGACGCCGGATCCCGGGGCGGCGGCGCCGACCAGACCCTGCTGGACGACCTCACCGTGCAGACCATCGCCGAGGTGGCCGACCAGCGGATCACCGCCGTGCTGGACCGCTTCGGCATGCAGGAGGACGTCGGCGCCGGGTTGGACGCCGTGGTGTCCGCCCTGCAACGCAACCAGGTCGAGACGATGCTCATCGTCGACGACCCGTCCGCCACCGGGGAACTCTGGATCGGGCCGGACCCGACCGAGATCGCCACCGACCCGGGGCAGCTCGCCGCCATGTCCGTACGCGACCCGGAGAGGGTCCGCGCCGACGCCGCCCTCGTGCGCGCGCTGGTCGGCACCGACGCCGAGCTGACCGTGCTGGGCCCGGACGAGGCGCCGGAGCTGACCGACGGCGTCGGGGCGGTGCTGCGGTACGTCGACGCGGGCACGCCGGGGCGTGACGATGGCTGAGCGTACGGTGGCCGACCTGGTGGTCGAGCGACTGCGCGCCTGGCGGGTGCCGCGGGTCTTCGGCTACCCCGGGGAGGCCATCGCCCCGGTGGTCGAGGCGTTGGACGCGTCGGGCGGGGACCCGGCGTTCGTGCCGGCCCGGCACGAGGAGACCGCCTCCTACATGGCCACCGGGCACGCCAAGTTCACCGGCGGGATCGGGGTCTGCCTCGCCACCCAGGGGCCCAGCGCCGTCCAGCTGCTCAACGGCCTCTACGACGCCAAGCTGGACAGCAAGCCGGTGGTGGCTATCGTCGGCGAGGACGTCTCGGGTCCGCTGGGCGCCGCCCACCAGGAGATCGGGCTGAGCCGGCTGTTCGCCGACGCCTGCAACCAGTTCGTCCGCTACGGCCGCGTCCCCGAAGGGGTGCCGGCCCTGCTCGACCAGGCGTTCCGCACCGCCGCTGCCACCCGCAGCCCGGTCTGCGTGGTGCTGCCGCGCCAGTTGCAGGAGGCCACCGTGGCCGACCTGCAGTCGCACGCGGCCGGGGTGCTCTCGGCGACCCCGGGGGAGCCGCTGGCCCGGGTCCTGCCGCACGACGTCGACCTCGACGCGGCCGCCCAGCTGCTCGCCAACGGCCAGCGGACCGCGATCCTGGTCGGCCAGGGCGGCCGGGGCGCGGCCGGCGAGATCGTCGCCCTCGCCGACCGGCTCGGCGCCGGGGTGGCGGCCTCGCTGCTGGGCAAGCCGGTGCTCGACGAGCGGCTGCCCTTCCACGTCGGCGTGCTCGGCGAGGTCGGCACCCCGGCCGCCGCCGAGCTGATGGGCGGCTGCGACACCCTGCTGCTGGTCGGCACGAACGACCCGTGGACGGACTACTTCCCCATGCCGGGGCAGGCCCGCACGGTCCAGATCGACATCGACGGCCGCCGGATCGGCACCCGCTACCCGGTGGACGTCCCGCTGGTGGGCGACGCCCAGGAGACGCTGCGGGCGTTGCTGACGCGGGTGCCCGACCGGCCGAACGCCCGGTGGCGGGAGACCGTCGAGGGCTCGGTCGACCGGTGGCGGGCCGAGCGGGCCGACCGGGCCGCCGCCCCCGCCGAGCCGGTGAACCCGCAGCTCGTGCTGCACGAGCTCTCCGCCCGGGTCCCGCGCCGCGGGGCGGTGGCCGTGGACGTCGGTTCGGTCATCTACTGGTACGCCCGGCACCTGGAACTGCCCCCGGGCGTCAGCGCGCAGCTCTGCGGCACGCTCGGCTCGGTGGGCTGCGCCCTGCCGTACGCCGTGGCGGCCAAGCTCGCCGCCCCGGACCAGCCGGTGATCGCCCTGCTCGGCGACGGCGCGATGCAGCTCAACGGGCTGGCCGAGCTGATCACCGTGGCGCACCACTGGCGGGAGTGGCGCGACCCCCGCCTGGTGGTGCTGGTGCTCAACAACCGCGACCAGTCGGGCATGGGCGGCGGTCGCGCGCCGAGCGACCCGGGGCGCCGCCGGCCCGACGTGCCGTACGCCGGCTGGGCGCGGCTGCTCGGCCTGCACGGGGTGCGCGTCGACCGGCCGGAGCTGGTGGGAGCGGCCTGGGACGAGGCGCTGGCGGCCGACCGGCCCTGCGTGCTGGAGGCGGTGGTCGACCCGGCGGTGCGGCTGGCGCCGCCCGAGCCCGCGTTCGCGGACCTGCGCGAGGTGTTCGCCGAGGGCGACGCCGCCCGGCGGGTGCGCGACCGGATGCTGGCCGCCGGGGTGGCCGTGGAGGTCGACGACCTCGTTTAACGACCCACCGCTCGGGCACTGAGGACGGGCAGTACGACTGCTGGAGGTCACCTTGTCAGAGTCCCCGGATCGCCGGTACGGTCCCGCGCCCCTGCCGCAGCCCCGTGGACCGGTCTCGGCGGCGCTGCTGGACGCGCTGCGGCGCACGCCGCACGACCTTCCGGCGGGGCTCGGCAGCGGGTTCGACCCGGCCGCCCCGCTCACCGACGAGGACCTCCAGCTCACCCTCTTCTGCTGCTACGAGCTGCACTACCGGGGCTGGCAGGGCGTCGACGAGGGGTGGGAGTGGCAGCCGTCCCTGCTCGCCCTGCGCGCGTACGCCGAACGCCACTTCGAGACGGCGGTGCGCGCGCTGGTGGGGCCGCTGCCGGCGGCGCTGCCCGGCGGGGTGCCGGCGGCCCTGGCCGACGTGGTCGCCGCCGACGACGGGCCGTCGCTCGCCGGGTACCTTCAGCGCCGGGCGTCGCTGGCGCAGTTCCGGGAGTTCGTCACCCACCGCGCGATCTACCACCTGCGGGAGGCCGACCCGCACAGCTGGGCCCTGCCGCGCCTCGGCGGCCCGGCGAAGGCCGCCCTGGTCGAGATCCAGATGGACGAGTACGGCAACGGGCGGCTGGACCGGATGCACGCCGAGCTGTTCCGGGTCACCCTGAGCCGGCTGGGGCTGGACACCGGCTACGCCGCCCACCTGGACGCCGTGCCGGCGGTCACCCTCGCCACCAACAACCTCATGTCGCTGTTCGGTCTGCACCGGCGGCTGCGCGGGGCGCTGCTGGGGCACCTCGCCGCGTACGAGATGACCTCCTCGCTGCCGAACCGCCGGTACGGCAACGGGCTGCGCCGCCTCGGCCTGGACGGGGCGGCCACCCGCTTCTACGACGAGCACGTCGAGGCCGACGCGGTGCACGAGCAGATCGCCGCGCACGACCTGTGCGGGGGCCTGGTCCGCGTCGAGCCGGGCCTCGCCCCGGACGTGCTGTTCGGTGCCGCCGCCGCGCTGGCGGTGGACCGGCTCTTCGCCGCGCACCTGCTGGACGCCTGGACCGCCGGGCGCACCTCCCTGCGCGCCGCCGACGCGCCGCTCCGCATCGACCTGCGCGACCGCCCGCGCCCCGCCGACCTCCCCGCCGCCGTAGCCTGACC
>NZ_JBPQTK010000075.1:0-27807 GCF_051386315.1 Micromonospora sp. URMC 107 | reverse complement strand
CGACCTGCGGTCCTGGCCGCCGGCGCCGACCCGGTCGACGTGTCCGCGGCGTACGACGACCTGTTCGCGCGCGGCCACCGGCCAGGTCCTCGCCCTGGCGCAGCAGTGGCTCGCCGACGAGCGGTTCGCCGCCTCCCGCCTCGCCGTTCTGACCAGCGGCGCGGTGGCGACCCACCCCGACGCCGACGTCACCGACCTCGCCGGGGCCGCGGCCTGGGGCCTGGTCCGCTCCGCCCAGTCGGAACACGGCGACCGGTTCGTCCTGGTCGACGTCGACGCGGAGACCGGCACCGGGTTGTCGGCCGCGTTCGGCTCCGACGAGCCGCAGCTCGCCGTCCGCGGCGCCGACGTCCTCGTGCCACGCCTGGCGCGGGCCGGCGTCACCGACTCCGCCGTGCCTGTCTTCGAGGGGACCGTCCTGGTCACCGGCGCCACCGGCGCGCTCGGTCGGCTCGTCGCCCGGCACCTGGTCACCCGGCACGGGGTCCGCGAACTGGTGCTGGTCAGCCGCAGCGGACCCGCCGCCGAGGGCGCGGCCGACCTGCGCGACGAACTCGTCGCCCTGGGCGCCGGGGTCACCCTCGCCGCCTGCGACGTCGCCGACCCGGACGCGCTCGCCGCGCTGCTCGCGGCGCACCCGGTGCGGGGGGTGGTGCACACGGCGGGCGTCGTCGACGACGCCGTCATCTCCTCGCTCACCCCGGAACGGGTCGACCGGGTGCTGCGGCCCAAGGTCGACGCCGCGACGAACCTGCACGAGCTGACCCGCGACCTGACCGCGTTCGTGCTGTTCTCGTCGGCCTCCGGGGTGCTCGGCGGCCCCGGCCAGGGCAACTACGCCGCCGGCAACGCCTACCTGGACGCGCTCGCCCAGCACCGACGGGCGAACGGCCTGCCGGCCGTGTCGCTGGCCTGGGGCCGCTGGGAGCAGGCGGGCATGGCGGAGCAGCTGACCGAGGCCGACCTGCGGCGCATGTCGCGCTCCGGCATCGACGCGCTCCCCGTCGAGGAGGCGCTGGCCCTGTTCGACGCGGCGCTGCACGCCCAGGGCATGGTGGCGCCGATCAAGCTCGACCACCGGGCCCTGCGGGAACGCGCCGTCGCGGGCATGGTGCCGCCGGTGCTGCGCGGCCTGGTCCGGGTGCCCGCCAGGCGGGCGGCCGACACCGACGCGGGAGCGGCCGACGCGCTGCGGCAGCGGCTCGCGGGCCGCGACGCCGAGGAGGCCGGGGCCATCCTGCTCGACCTGGTGCGTACCCAGGTCGCGGGGGTGCTGGCCTACCCGGACCCGGCCGCGGTCGCCGCCGACCGGCCGTTCTCCGAGCTCGGCTTCGACTCGCTCACCGCGGTGGAGTTGCGCAACCGGGTGAGCGCCGCGACCGGGCTGCGGCTGCCCGCGACGCTGGTGTTCGACCACCCGACGTCGAACGCCCTCACCGCGTTCCTCCAGGCCGAACTCTCCGGCGAGTCGGGCGGGGACAACGCGGTGCTGGCCGCGTTCGCCGAACTCGACCGCCTCGAGGCGGTCCTGCGCGACGTCGACGAGCAGTCCCGCACCCGGCTGTCGCTGCGGCTGCGCGACGTGCTCTCGAAGCTGGGCGGCGAGCCGGCCTCCACCGGCAACGACATCGAATCCGCGACCGACGACGAGGTCTTCGCTCTCATCGACAGCGAACTCGGGATCTCATGACAGTGCGAGGAGGGCGACCCTAGTGGCCAACGAGGACAAGCTCCGGGACTACCTGAAGCGGGTCACGGTCGACCTGCAGAAGACCCGGCAGCGCCTGCACGAGGTGGAGGCGTCCGCGCACGAGCCGGTCGCGATCGTCGGCATGGCCTGCCGCTACCCGGGCGGCGTGGCGAGTCCCGAGGACCTGTGGCGGCTCGTGGAGTCCGGGACCGACGCCACCGGCGCGTTCCCGACCGACCGCGGCTGGGACCTGGAGTCGCTCTACGACCCGCAGTCGCTACGGGAGGGCACCTCCTACACCTCGCGCGGCGGCTTCCTGTACGACGCGGCGGACTTCGACCCGACGTTCTTCGGCATCAGCCCCCGCGAGGCGGTCGGGCTGGACCCCCAGCAGCGGCTGCTGCTGGAGGTCGCGTGGGAGACCCTGGAGCGCGCCGGCATCGACCCCGCCTCGCTCGCCGGCAGCCCGACCGGCGTGTTCACCGGCCTCATGTACCACGACTACGCCGGCAGCAACAGCTCCGGCAGCGTGGTCTCCGGCCGGGTCGCCTACACGCTGGGACTGGAGGGGCCGGCGGTCACCGTCGACACCGCCTGCTCGTCGTCGCTCGTGGCGCTGCACCTGGCGATCCAGGCCCTGCGCCGGGGCGACTGCACCCTCGCGCTCGTCGGCGGCGTCTCGGTCATGGCGACGCCACTGACGTTCGTCGAGTTCTCCCGCCAGCGTGGCCTGTCGCCGGACGGGCGGTGCCGCTCGTACTCGGCGGACGCCGACGGCACCGGGTTCGCCGAGGGTGTCGGCGTGCTGCTGGTGGAGCGGCTGTCGGACGCGCTCGCGCACGGCCACCGCGTGCTGGCGGTCGTCCGGGGCTCCGCGGTCAACCAGGACGGCGCGTCGAACGGGCTGACCGCGCCGAACGGGCCGTCGCAGCAGCGGGTCATCGAGGCCGCGCTGGTCGACGCGGGCCTGTCGACGCGCCAGGTCGACGTGGTCGAGGGACATGGCACCGGCACCACCCTGGGTGACCCGATCGAGGCCCAGGCGCTGCTCGCGACGTACGGCCAGGACCGGGAGGACCCGCTCTGGCTCGGCTCGGTGAAGTCGAACATCGGCCACACCCAGGCCGCGGCCGGGGTCGCCGGGGTCATCAAGATGGTCGAGGCGATCCGGCGCGGCGTCCTGCCCGCGACGCTGCACGCCGAGCAGCCGTCGGACCAGGTGGACTGGACGGCCGGCAACGTGCGGCTGCTGACCGCCGCCACGCCGTGGCCGCGGACCGGTCAGCCGCGCCGGGCCGGTGTCTCGTCGTTCGGGTTCAGCGGCACGAACGCCCACGTGATCGTGGAGCAGGCGCCGGACGCCGACGCGCCCGAGCCCGCCTCGGCGCCGGTGACGTCGCTGCTGCTCACCGCCCGCGACGCCAACGCGCTGCGGGACCAGGCGCGGCGGCTCTCCGCCGTGGTGTCGCAGGTGGAGCCGGCCGAGCTGGGTTACGCCCTGGCCACCACCCGGTCCCGCTTCGCGCACCGGGCCGCGGTCGTCGGCGCCTCCGCCGAGGAACTCGGTGCCGGCCTGGCCGCCCTGGCGCGCGACGAGCAGGCCGCCAACCTGGTCCGCGGCCGGGTGGCGGACGGCCGGGTCGCGATGCTCTTCTCCGGGCAGGGCGCGCAGCGCCTCGGCATGGGCAGCGGGCTGTACGCGGCGTACCCGGAGTTCGCGGCGGCGTTCGACGAGGTGTGCGCCGCCCTGGACCCGCACCTGGACCGGCCGCTGCGCGAGGTCCTCGACACCGAGGACCTGCACCGGACCGGCTGGACCCAGCCCGCCCTGTTCGCCGTCGAGGTGGCCCTCTACCGGCTCGTCCGGTCCTGGGGCGTCACCCCGTCGGTCCTGGCCGGGCACTCGATCGGCGAGCTGGCAGCCGCGCACGTCGCGGGGGTGTTCCCGCTCGCCGACGCGGCCCGCCTGGTCGCGGCCCGGGGCCGGCTGATGCAGGCGCTGCCGGCGGGCGGGGCGATGCTGGCCGTCCAGGCCACCGAGGACGAGGTCGCGCCGCTGCTCGGCGCGGACGTCGACATCGCCGCCGTCAACGGCCCGGACTCGGTGGTCGTCTCCGGCACCGAGGAGGCGGTGGCGGCGGTGGCCGAGCGGTTCGCCGACCGCCGGACCCGGCGGCTGACCGTGTCGCACGCCTTCCACTCGCCGCTGATGGACCCGATGCTCGCGCAGTTCCGGGCGGTGGCCGAGACGGTCTCCTACGCGCCGCCGACCATCCCGCTGGTCTCCACGGTCACCGGCGCGCCGGCCGGCGACGAGCTGGCGACGCCGGAGTACTGGGTCGGGCAGGTCCGCGCGACCGTGCGCTTCGCGGACGCGGTACGCGCCGCCGCCGCGACCGGCGCCACGACGTTGCTCGAACTGGGCCCGGACTCGGTGCTCGCCACCATGGCGGCGGACTGCCTGGACGGCGACGTGCTGGCCACGCCGGTGCTGCGCCGGGACCGGGACGAGCCGCGCGCCCTGGTGGAGGCGCTGGCGCGGCTGGAGACCCGGGGCGTCACGGTGGACCCGGAGGCGTTCTACCACCGGTCCGGGCGCTCCTGGGTCGACCTGCCGACGTACGCCTTCCAGCACGAGCGCTTCTGGCAGGACAGCGTCGGGCCGGCCGCCACGGGCGAGGCCGGCGACGACGACGGCCTCTGGGCGGCGGTGGACAGCGGCGACCTCGACACGGTGGTCACCACGCTCGACGTGGACCCGCAGGCCCCCCTGGCGTCGGTGCTGCCCGCGCTCTCCGCGTGGCGCCGGGGTCGGCAGGAGCGGTCCGCGCTGGACGGCTGGCGTTACCAGGCACGGTGGGAACGCCGTCCCGGCGGCACGCCGGCGGCGCTGACCGGCACCTGGCTGCTGGTGGTACCCGAGCCGGCCGTGACGGGCGACACGGGTGGCGCGGTCGCCGACGCGCTCGCCGCGCACGGCGCCACCGTCGTCACCACCGACCCGGCCGCCGTCGCGGACCACCTCGACGGGGAACTCGCCGGCGTGGTCTCCCTCCTCGGGCTCGACGAGGCGTTCCTACCCGGGCACCCCGGCGTCCCGGCGGGCGCCGCGGCCACCCTCGACCTGATCCGTACGCTCGCCGGGCGGGGCGTCGCGCTGTGGTGCCTCACCCGTGGGGCCGTCGCCACCTCCCCGGCCGACCCGGTGACCGGCGTGGCGCAGTCGCAGGTGTGGGGCCTCGGCCGGGTCGCCGCGCTGGAACTGCCCGACACCTGGGGCGGCCTGGTCGACCTGCCCGCCCGCCTCGACGAGCGCTGCGCCGCCGCGCTGGCCGGCGTGCTCGCCGGCATCGGGGAGGACCAGGTCGCGGTGCGCCCGGACGGGGTGTTCGTCCGCCGGCTGCACCGCGCGCCGGTGAGCGGCGCCCCGCGCTGGCGCGGCGCGTCCGGCACCGTCCTGGTCACCGGCGGCACCGGCACCCTCGGCATCGAGGCCGCCCGCCTGTACGCGCGGCACGGCGCCGAGCGGCTCGTGCTGCTGAGCCGGCGCGGCACCGCCCCCGCCGAGGCCCTCGACGAGCTGCGCGGGCTGGGCCCGGAGGTCGACGTCGTGGCCTGCGACGTGGCCGACCGGGCGGCCCTGGAGGCGGTGGCCGACCGCTACCCCGACGTGCGCGCCGTGGTGCACGTGGCGGGCCTGGCCCAGCTCACCGGCATCGTGGACATGGACCTCGCCGAGTTCACCAATGTCGTCTCCGCGAAGGTCGCCGGCGCCGCCAACCTCGACGCGATCTTCGCGGAGCGGGACCTCAACGAGTTCGTGCTCTTCTCCTCCGTGGCCGGCGTCTGGGGCAGCGGCGGCCAGGCCGCCTACGCCGCCGGCAACGCGCACCTGTGTGCCCTCGCCGAGGCGCGGCGCGGCCGGGGACAGCCGGCCACCGCCCTCGCCTGGGGCCCGTGGGCCGAGAGCACGCTGGTGGACGACGAGATCTCGGCCTCGCTGCGCAGGCGGGGCCTGGCGCCGATGGCGCCGGAGCGGGCCGTCGCGGCCATGCGTACCGCCCTGGCGGCCGGCGACACGGACGTGCTGCTCGCCGACGTGGACTGGGCCACCTTCGTGCCGTCGTTCACCGCGCTGCGGCCGAGCCGGCTGTTCGACGCCATTCCCGAGGCGGTCGCCGACGAGGCGCCGACCGACACGTCCACCTCGTCGGACTTCGCCCGCCGCCTCGCCGACCTGCCGGAGGCGGAGCGCCTCGACCACGTCGTCGGGCTGGTCCGCACCCAGGTCGCCCTCACGCTCGGCTACGCGGGCCCGGAGGCGGTCGAGTCGACCTCCGCGTTCAAGGAGCTGGGCTTCGACTCGGTCACCGCCGTGGAGTTCCGCAACCGGATGGTCGAGGCCACCGGCGTACGGCTCTCCGCGGCCGTCGCCTTCGACTACCCGACGCCGGTCGCGCTGGCCGAGCACCTGCTGGAGACCGGGCGCACCGAGGTGGTCGTCGGCGCCGTCGCCGCCGACGAGCCGATCGCCATCGTCGGTATGAGCTGCCGGTTCCCCGGTGGCGTCGGCTCGCCCGAGGAGCTGTGGGCGATGCTGCGCGAGGGACGCGACGGCATCGGCCCGTTTCCCACCGACCGCGGCTGGGACCTCGACAGCCTGTTCCACCCCGACCCGGAGCACTCCGGGACCAGCTACGTGCGCGAGGGCGGCTTCCTCGCCGACCTGCCGGGCTTCGACGCGGCCTTCTTCGGCATCAGCCCGCGCGAGGCCGAGGCGATGGACCCGCAGCAGCGGCTCGTGCTGGAGGCGTCCTGGGCGGCCTTCGAGGACGCCGGCATCGACCCGACCACGCTGCGCGGCAGCGCGACCGGGGTGTACGTCGGCGCCAACAACATCGACTACGCCCGGATCACCGGCGCGGCGGGCGCCAGCGCGGAGGGCTTCATGGCCACCGGCAACGCCGCGAGCATCATGTCCGGTCGCCTGTCGTACGTGCTGGGGCTGGAGGGCCCGGCCGTGACGGTGGACACCGCCTGCTCGTCGTCGCTGGTCGCGATGCACCTGGCGGTGCGGGCGCTGCGCTCGGGCGAGTGCGCGATGGCGGTCGCGGGCGGCGTGACCGCCATGTCGACGCCGGGCGCGTTCCTGGAGTTCAGCCGGATGCGCGGGCTCGCCCCGGACGGGCGCTGCAAGGCGTTCGCGGCCGGCGCGGACGGCACCAACTGGGGCGAGGGCATCGGCGTGGTCGTGCTGGAGCGGCTCTCCGACGCGCTCGCCGCCGGCCACGAGGTGCTCGCCGTGGTACGCGGGACCGCCGTCAACCAGGACGGCGCGTCCAACGGGCTGACCGCGCCCAACGGGCCGGCGCAGCAGCGGGTCATCCGGCAGGCGCTCGCCGACGCCGGGCTGTCCACCGCCGACGTCGACGTGGTCGAGGCGCACGGCACCGGCACGACGCTGGGCGACCCCATCGAGGTCGACGCGCTCTTCGCCACGTACGGCCGCGACCGCGCCGGGGACCGGCCGCTCTGGCTCGGCTCGGTGAAGTCGAACATCGGCCACACCCAGGCCGCCGCCGGCGTCGCCGGGGTGATCAAGATGGTGCTCGCGCTGCGGCACGGCGAACTGCCCCGGACCCTGCACGTCGACGAGCCGACGGCGCACGTCGACTGGTCGGGCGGGGTGCGGCTGCTGGCCGAGCCGCAGCCGTGGCGGCGCGACGGCCACCCCCGTCGCGGCGGCGTCTCCTCGTTCGGGTTCAGCGGCACCAACGCCCACCTCGTCATCGAGGAGGCCCCGGAGGCGCCCGAGACCGCCCGGTCGTACGGCGACGAGCCCGTCGCGCTCGTGCTCTCCGCCCGGTCGGACGGCGCGCTGCGCCAGCAGGCCGCCGAACTCCAACCGTTCCTGGCCGACGTGCCGCCCCGCGACCTGGCGTACTCGCTCTCCCTGCGGACCACCCACCCGCGCCGCGCGGTCGTGGTGGGCCGGGCCGACGAGCTGCGCGCCGGCCTCGCCGCGCTCGCGGCGGGGGAGCCCGCGCCGAACCTGGCCACCGGGGTCGCCGCCGGCGCGCCGGGGAAGGTGGCGTTCTCCTTCCCCGGGCAGGGCTCGCAGTGGATCGGCATGGCCGTGGAGCTGCTCGACGCCTCCCCGGTGTTCGCCGCGCGGATGGCCGAGTGCGAGGCCGCGCTGGCGCCGCACGTCGACTGGTCCCTGGAGGCCGTCCTGCGGCAGGGGGAGGAGCTGGACCGGGTGGACGTCGTCCAGCCCGTCCTGTTCGCCGTCATGGTGTCGCTCGCGGCGCTGTGGCGGTCCCACGGGGTCGAGCCTGCCGCCGTGGTGGGGCACTCCCAGGGCGAGATCGCCGCCGCCTGCGTGGCGGGCGCGCTCTCCGTGGCGGACGCGGCCAGGGTGGTCGCCCTGCGCAGCCGGGCGCTGCTGCGCCTGTCCGGCAAGGGCGGCATGGTCTCCGTGCCGCTGCCGGTTGCCGAGGTGCGGGAACGGCTGGAGCGCTTCGGCGGCCGGGTGACCGTCGCGACCGTCAACGGGCCGCGCTCGACGGTGGCGGCCGGCGAGCTGGACGCCCTCGACGAGCTGCTGGCCGAGTGCCAGCGCGACGGCGTGCGCGCCAAGCGCATCGACGTGGACTACGCGTCGCACTCGGCGTACGTGGAGGAGCTGCACGAGGAGCTGCGCGACGTCCTGGCCGGGCTGGAGCCCCGCCGGCCCGACGTGCCGCTCTACTCGACGGTGGACGACCGCTGGCTGGACGACGTCGCGATGGACGCCGAGTACTGGTACCGCAACCTGCGCCAGACCGTCTGGTACGAGCCGGCCATTCGGGCCCTGCTCGACGCGGGCGTCACCACGATCGTCGAGGTCAGCCCGCACCCCGTGCTGACCATCGGCGTGCAGGACGTCATCGACGACGCGGAGGCCACCGCCACCGTGGTCGGCTCGCTGCGCCGCGACGAGGGGGGCCTGGCGCGTTTCCTGCTCTCCCTGGGCGAGGCGCACGTCCACGGCGTCCACCCGACGTGGGGGTACGAGGGCGCGCGGCGGGTCCGGCTGCCCGGCTACCCGTTCCAGCACGAGCGGTTCTGGCCGGCCGTCGCGCCGGCCACCGCCGACGCGGCCGGGCTGGGCCTCGCCGCCACCGAGCACCCGCTGCTCGGCGCGGCGGTCGCGCTGGCCGACACCGACGGCCTGCTGTTCACCGGCCGCATCTCGGTGGCCGCCCACCCGTGGCTGGCCGACCACCGGGTCGGTGGCCAGGTCTTCGTGCCCGGCACCGCGCTCGTGGACCTCGCGGTCCGCGCGGGCGACGAGGTCGGCTGCGGCCGGGTCGAGGAGCTGACCCTGACCGCACCCCTGGTGCTGCCCGAGAAGGGCGGGGTCCAGGTGCAGCTGCGCGTGGGCGCGCCCGACGAGAACGGGCAGCGGCAGCTGACCGTCCACTCCCGGCCGGACGGGGTCGCCACCGACGCGGCGCCGTGGGTGCGCAACGGCGTCGGCCTGCTCGCCCCGGGGGAGTCGGCGGGCGGTTTCGACACCGTGTGGCCGCCGGCGGCCGAGCCCGTGCCGGCCGACGAGCTGTACGCCACCCTGGCCGCGGCCGGTCTCACGTACGGCCCGACGTTCCAGGGCGTACGCCGGGTGTGGCGGCAGGGCGAGGAGGTCTTCGCCGAGGTCGCCCTGCCGGCGGACGCCGCCCGGACGGCGGCCGGGTACGGCCTGCACCCGGCGCTGCTCGACGCCGCGCTGCACCCGCTCGCGCTGGTCACCAGCGGCACGGAGGCGCTGCTGCCGTTCGAGTGGAGCGGCGTGTCCGTGCACGCCGTCGGCGCGACGGAGCTGCGCGTCCGGCTGCGTCCGCGCGGCCGGAACACGGTCGCGGTGACCGTCGCCGACCAGAGCAACACCGTGGTCGCCGAGGTCGAGTCGCTGGTGCTGCGGGAGGCCACCGCCCCCGCCCAGCCGAGCACGCACCACGACGCCCTGTTCCGCCTGGAGTGGACCCCGCTCGCCGCGCCCACGGCCCCGCCGGACGCCCGCTGGGCGGCCCTCGGCGGTTGCACCCTGCCGCAGGACGCCGGCCTCGTCACCGACGCCTACCCGGACCTGGCGACGCTGCGGGCCCGCGTGGCGGACGGCGCGCCGCCGCCCGCCCTGGTCGCGCTGCCCTGTGCGGCCGGCGACGCCGACGACCCCGCCGAGGCGGCCCACCGGGTCGTCCACGACACCCTCGCGGTGCTGCGCGAGTGGCTCGCCGACGAGCGGTTCGCCGACGCCCGGCTGGTCGTCGTCACCCGCGACGCGGTGAGCGTGCACGAGTCGGCCCCCGACCTGGCCAGCTCGCCGCTGTGGGGCCTGCTCCGCTCGGCCCAGAGCGAGAACCCGGACCGCTTCGTCCTGCTCGACGTCGACGACCGCCAGCCGCACCGGGTGCTCGCGGCGGCGGTCGCGACCGACGAGCCGCAGCTCGCCGTCCGCGACGGCGTCCTGCTGGCCCCGCGGCTGGCCCGCGCGGCCAGCAGCCCCGCGCTGGCGGCGCCGCCGGGCGACCGCTGGCGGCTGGACGTCACCGAGCGCGGCACGCTGGACAACCTCGCGCTGCTGCCCGAGGCGGAGGAACCGCGCCCGCTGGGGCCGGGCCAGGTGCGCATCGCGATGCGGGCCGCCGGCCTGAACTTCCGGGACGTGCTGATCGCCCTCGACATGTACCCCGGCGGTGGGGTGATGGGCGGCGAGGGGTCGGGCGTGGTCGTCGAGACCGCGCCGGACGTGACCGGCGTCGCCGTCGGCGACCGGGTCATGGGCCTCTTCCACGGCGCCTTCGGCACCGAGGTGGTCACCGACGCGCGGATGGTCGTGCCGGTGCCGTCGGACTGGTCGTTCGCCACCGCGGCGTCCACGCCGATCGCGTTCTGCACCGCCTACTTCGCGCTGGTCGACCTCGCCCAGGTGAAGCCGGGGGAGCGGGTGCTGGTGCACGCCGCCGCCGGTGGCGTCGGCATGGCGGCGGTCCGGCTCGCCCGGCACCTCGGCGCGGAGGTGTACGGCACCGCCAGCACCGGCAAGTGGGACGCGCTGCGCGCGATGGGGCTGCCGGAGACGCACATCGGCAACTCCCGCACGCTGGAGTTCGAACAGCGGTTCGGCGCGGCCGGCATCGACGTGGTGATCGACTCGCTGGCCAAGGAGTTCGTCGACGCCTCGCTGCGCCTGCTGGGCGCGGGCGGCCGGTTCGTCGAGATGGGCAAGACCGACGTGCGGGACCCGCACCAGGTCGCCGCCGACCATCCCGGCGTCTCCTACCAGGCCTTCGACCTGCTCGCCATCGATCCGGACCGGGTCGGCGCGATCCTGCGCGAGGTGGTCGCCCTGTTCGAGACGGGCGAGATCACGCCGCTGCCGGTGCGGCCGTACGACATCCGGCGCGCCCCGGAGGCGTTCCGGTTCATGTCCAAGGCCCGGCACGTCGGCAAGCTCGTGCTCACCGCGCCGCCCCGGCGGGACCCCGACGGCACGGTGCTCGTCACGGGCGGCACCGGCACCCTCGGTGGCCTGCTCGCGCGGCACCTGGTGACCCGACGCGGGGTGCGGCACCTCCTGCTGACCAGCCGCCGTGGCCCGGACGCCCCCGGGGCCGCCGAGCTGGTGGCCGAGCTGACCTCGTACGGCGCGGAGGTCACCGTCGCGGCGTGCGACGCGGCGGACCGCGCGGCGCTGGCCGAGACCCTGGCCCGGGTGCCCGCCGCGCACCCGCTGACCGCCGTGGTGCACACGGCGGGCGTCCTCGACGACGGGCTGGTCTCCGCTCTGACGCCTGAGCAGGTCGACGCGGTGCTGCGGCCCAAGGTCGACGCGGCGGTCAACCTGCACGAGCTGACCCTGGGCGGCGAGCTGGCCGAGTTCGTCGTGTTCTCCGCGGCGGCCGGCACGATGGGCGGCCCCGGGCAGGGCAACTACGCGGCGGCGAACACGTTCCTGGACGCGCTCGTGGCGCGGCGCCGCGCGGCCGGGCTGCCCGCCCGATCGCTGGCCTGGGGGCTGTGGAGCGAGGCGAGCGGGATGACCGCGCACCTCGACGCCAACGACCGCGCCCGGATGGCCCGCGTCGGGCTGCTGGAGCTGTCGGTGCAGCAGGGCATGGCGCTCTACGACGCGGCGGAGCTGGTCGACGAGCCGCTGCTGGTGCCGATGCCGGTGGACCCGGCGGCGCTGCGCGAGCTGGGCCGGGTGGGCATGCTGCCCGCGCTGCTGCGTGGCCTGGTGCGGGGTCCGTCCCGCCGGGCGGTGGAGCAGGCGGCGCAGTCGCCCGGCGCCCTGCGGGACCAGCTGGCGAGCCAGAGCGGCCCGCAGCGGCGGCACACCGCGCTGGAGTTCGTCAAGGCGCAGGCCGCCGCCGTGCTCGGCCACGCCGGCGCGGGCGCGGTGGACCCCGACCGGCCGTTCACGGAGCTCGGTTTCGACTCGCTGACCGCCGTCGAGTTCCGCAACCGGCTGAAGGCGGCCACCGGCCTGAAGCTCTCCGCCACGATGGTCTTCGACCATCCGACCGCCGCGGCGCTCACCGACCACCTGCTGGCCGGGCTGGCCCCGGCCGAGGCGGACCCGGCCGCGGCGCTGCTGGCCGAGCTGGACCGGCTGGAACGCTCGTTCGCCCAGGCCGGCGCGGCGGGCCTGGAGGAGACGGTCAAGGCACGGATTACCGAGCGGTTGCACGCGGTGATGTCGAATTGGCGTGGCAGGTCCGACGTGGACGCCGAACCTGACGGACCGGACGTGGGCCTGGTGCTGAAGACCGCCTCGGCCGACGAGCTGTTGCGGTTCATCGACGACGAACTCGGCGCCGCCTGATCCGCTCGCGCTGAGGAGGGCTTACTGATGGCGAACGAAGAGCAGCTTGTCGAGTACCTCCGGCGCGTGACGGCCGACCTGCACGAGACGCGGCGGAAGCTGCGGACCGCCACGGAGCGGGAGCCGATCGCGATCGTCGGCATCGGCTGCCGCTTCCCCGGCGGCGTACGCTCCGCCGACGACCTGTGGGAGCTGGTGTCGTCCGGCGGGGACGGCATCACCGACTTCCCCACCAACCGGGGCTGGGACCTGGACGACCTGTTCGACCCGGACAGCGGCACCGGCACCAGCTACGTGCGGCGGGGCGGCTTCATCCCGGACGCCACCGACTTCGACGCGGGCTTCTTCGGCATCAGCCCCCGCGAGGCGCTCGCGATGGACCCGCAGCAGCGGCTGATGCTGGAGACGTCGTGGGAGGCGTTCGAGCACGCCGGGATCGACCCGCACTCGCTGCGGGGCAGCCGGACCGGCGTCTTCGTCGGCGCGAACAGCGTCGAGTACCTGAACGCCATGCAGCGCGACGTCGACGCGCTGATCGGCTACACGATGACCGGCGTCGCGGGCAGCGTCGTGTCCGGCCGGGTGTCGTACGTGCTGGGGCTGGAGGGCCCGGCCGTCACCGTGGACACGGCCTGCTCGTCGTCCCTGGTGGCGGTGCACGTGGCCGCGCACGCGCTGCGCAGCGGCGACTGCGACCTCGCGCTGGCCGGCGGCACCTGCGTCATCTCCACGCCCGGCACGTTCGTCGAGTTCTCCAGCCAGAAGGGGCTCGCCCCGGACGGGCGGATCAAGGCGTTCGCCTCGGCGGCGGACGGCACGGCGTTCGGCGAGGGTGTCGGCGTACTCGTGCTGGAGAAGCTGTCGGACGCGCGCCGCAACGGGCACCGCGTCCTGGCGGTGGTGCGCGGCTCGGCGGTCAACCAGGACGGCGCGTCGAACGGCCTCACCGCGCCGAACGGGCCGTCGCAGCAGCGGGTCATCCGCGCCGCGCTGGCCAACGCCGGGCTCACCACGGCCGACGTGGACGCGGTGGAGGCGCACGGCACGGGCACCACGCTGGGCGACCCGATCGAGGCCCAGTCGCTCATCGCCACCTACGGTCAGGAGCGCGACCGGCCGCTCTGGCTCGGCTCGGTGAAGTCGAACCTCGGGCACACCCAGGCCGCCGCCGGCGTCGCGGGCGTCATCAAGATGGTCATGGCGCTGCGGCACGAGGAGCTGCCCCGCACCCTGCACGTCGACAAGCCGTCGCACCACGTGGACTGGGCCGACGGCGCGGTCCAGCTGCTCAGCGAGCCGGTGCGGTGGCCGCGGGGCGAGAACCCGCGGCGCGCGGGCGTCTCGTCGTTCGGCATCTCCGGCACCAACGCCCATGTGCTGATCGAGGAGCCGCCGGCCGCCGAGGCCGCGCCGACCGAGACCCCCGGTGACGCCGCGCCGGCCGGGGGCCCCACCACGTGGGTGCTGTCGGCCCGGACCGAGACGGCGCTGCGCGACCAGGCGGTACGGCTGCGCGAGCACCTGGCCGACGACCTCGCCGCGCACGACGTCGCGTACGCGCTCGCCACCACCCGCGCCCGCCTCCCGCACCGCGCCGTCCTCGTCGGGGACCGGGCGGAGCTGTCCGCCGCGCTCGACGCGCTCGCCGACGGCGGCGCCGCCCGCAACCTCGTCACCGGGCTCGCCGACGTCGGCGACCGCACCGCGTTCCTCTTCCCCGGCCAGGGCTCGCAGTGGCTGGGCATGGCCGCCGAGCTGCTGGACACCTCGCCCGTCTTCGCCGCCCGGATGGCGGAGTGCGCCACCGCCGTGGACCGGCACACCGACTGGTCGCTGCTCGACGTGCTGCGCGGCGTCCCGGGCGCCGCCTCCCTGGACCGGGTCGACGTCGTCCAGCCCGCGCTGTTCGCGATGATGGTCTCCCTGGCGGCGCTGTGGCGCTCGCACGGGGTCGAGCCCGCCGCCGTCGTCGGGCACTCCCAGGGCGAGATCGCCGCCGCCTGCGTGGCCGGCGCGCTCTCCCTGGACGACGCCGCCCTGGTGGTGACCCGGCGCAGCCAGCTGATCGCCGTGGACCTCGCCGGGCGGGGCGGCATGGTGTCCGTGTCGGAGCCGGTGGCGAAGCTCGCCCGGCGCCTGCGTCCCGGGCTCTCGGTCGCCGCCGTGAACGGGCCGTCCACCGTGGTCGTCTCCGGCGCGCCCGAGGCGCTCGACGAGCTGCTGGCCGAGTGCGAGCGCGACGAGGTCCGCGCGCGGCGCATCGACGTCGACTACGCCTCGCACTCCGCGCACGTGGAGTCGATGCGCGACGAGCTGCTGCGGGTCCTCGCCGCCGTGCGACCCCGCACCAGCGACGTCCCGCTCTACTCGACCGTCACCGGCGAGCTGATCGACACCGCCGAGCTGGTCGCCGAGTACTGGTACCGCAACCTGCGGCAGACCGTCGAGTTCGAGCAGACCGTACGCGGCCTGATCGCCGACGGGATCGACTCCTTCGTCGAGGTCAGCTCGCACCCGGTGCTCGTACCCGCCGTGCAGGACCTGCTCGACGAGGCGGGCGGCGGCTCGGTCGTCGGCACCCTGCGCCGCGACGAGGGCGGCCTGCGCCGGTTCCTGCTGTCGCTGGGGCAGGCGCACACCCGTGGCGTGCAGCCCGACTGGGCCACGCTGGTCACCGCCCCCGCCCGGCCGGTCGCCCTGCCGACGTACGCCTTCCAGCACCGGACCTACTGGCCCAGCGGCGCGGGCGGCCCGGTCGACGCGACCGGCCTCGGCCTGGGCTCCACCGGGCATCCGCTGCTCGGCGCGACCGTCTCGCTCGCCGGCGCGGACGGGGTGCTGCTCACCGGCCGGCTGTCGACCGCGGCGCACCCGTGGCTCGCCGACCACCGGGTGGCGGGCCGGATCCTCCTGCCCGGCACGGCCTTCGTCGAACTCGCGATCCGGGCGGGCGACGAGGTGGGCGCCACCGAGGTCGAGGAGCTGACGCTCGAGGCGCCCCTGGTGGTGCCGGAGCGGGGCGCGGTGCAGGTCCAGCTCCGCGTCGGCGAGCCCGGCCCGGACGGCGCCCGCCGGCTGACCGTCCACTCGCGGCCCGACGGCGACGGCCCGTGGACCCGGCACGCCACCGGCAGCCTGGGCACCGGGACCTCCGGCGCCGACGCCCGCGCGGCGGCCCCGGCGGGCGTCTGGCCGCCCGAGGGCGCCGAGGCCCTGGACACCGGCGAGCTGTACGACCGGTTCGCCTCGCTCGACGTGACGTACGGCCCCGCCTTCGGCGGACTGGGCTCGGTGTGGCGGCGGGGCGACGAGGTGTTCGCCGAGGTCACCGCCCCGGAGGCGGCGAAGGTCGCGGGCTTCGGCCTGCACCCCGCGGTGCTCGACGCGGCGCTGCACCCGCTCGGCCTGGGCGTGTTCACCTCCGACGACGGCGAGGGCGGGCCCTGGCTGCCGTTCGCCTGGCACGGGGTGACCCTGCACGCCACCGGCGCCGCCCGGCTCCGGGTCGCCATCCGGCCGGCGGGCCCGAACGCCGTCGCGGTGACCGTCGCCGACCACGCGGGCGCGCCGGTCGCCACGATCGACGCGCTGGCCGTCCGCCGCCTGCCCGCGGGCGCGCTCGCCGAACTGACCAACCCGCGTCACCAGGCGATGCACGTGCTCGACTGGGTGCCGGCCCCGGTGGGCGACGGCGGTTCCGCCACGGTGGCGGTCGTGGGCGGCGAGCTGCCCGGCGCCACCGCGTACGACAGCCTCGCCGCGATCGCCGAGGTCCCCGACTACGTGGTCCTCCCGGTCAGCCGGGACGGCGGCGACCTCGTCGCGGCCACGTACCGGGCGGTCGAGCGCACACTCGCCGCCGCCCAGGAGTGGCTCGCCGACGACCGGTTCGCCGCGGCCCGCCTGGTCGTCCTGACCGAGGGGGCCACGGACGCGACCGAGCCCGCGCTCGCCGCCGTGTGGGGCCTGCTGCGCTCGGCCCAGTCCGAGAACCCCGGCCGGATCGTCCTCGTCGACGTCGCGGGCGGGCAGTGGGCGGCGAACCTTGTGCCCGCGCTGCGCTCGGGCGAGCCGCAGCTCGCCCTGCGCGGCACCGAGGTCCTCGTCCCTCGCCTCGCCAAGGCGTCCGGGCAGCCGGGCCCGGCACCGGAGATCACCGGCACCGTCCTCGTCACGGGGGCGTCGGGCACGCTCGGCGGAATCGTCGCCCGGCACCTCGTCGCGCGGCACGGCGTCCGTCGGCTCGTGCTCGCCGGCCGCCGTGGCATGACCGGGGACCTGCGGACGCTGCACGAGGAGCTGACCGCCCAGGGCGTCCACGTGACGGTCGCGGCCTGCGACGCCGCCGACCGCGAGGCGCTGGCCGCGCTCGTCGCGGAGCACCCGCCCACGGCGGTCGTGCACACCGCCGGGGTCCTGGACGACGGGATGATCCCGTCGCTCACGCCGGAGCGGATCGCGACCGCGCTGCGCCCCAAGGTCGACGCGCTCGTCAACCTGCACGAGCTGGCCGGCGACGTGAGCGCCTTCGTCGTGTTCTCCTCGGCCGCGGGCGTCCTCGGCGGCCCCGGCCAGGGCAACTACGCGGCGGCCAACGCGTTCGTCGACGCGTTCGCCGCGCACCGGCGCGCCCGGGGCCTGCCCGCGGTGTCGCTGGCGTGGGGCATGTGGGCGCAGCGCACCGGCCTCACCGGCGCCCTCGACGACGCCGACCTCGCCCGGATGCGGCGCTCCGGCGTCCGGCCGCTCTCCACCGAGGACGGGCTCGCGCTGTTCGACGAGGCGCTCTGCGCGCCGGAGGCCGCCCTCGTGCCGATCCACCTGGACCTCGCCGCGCTGCGGGAGCAGGCGACCGGCGGCGTGCTGCCCCCGGTGCTGCGCGGCCTGGTCCGCACCCCGGCGCGCCGCCAGGTCTCCGCCGACGCCGCGGCGGCCTCCGACCTGGTCGCGACCCTCGCCGGCCGCGGCCCGGCCGAGCGCCGCAAGGAGCTGGTCGACATCGTCCGTGCGCAGGTCGCGGTCGTGCTCGGGCACGGCGGCGCCGAGGCGGTCGGCGCGACGAAGGCGTTCAAGGAGCTGGGCTTCGACTCGCTCACCGCCGTCGAGTTCCGCAACCGCCTGAACGCGGTGGTCGGCCTGCGGCTGCCCGTCACGCTGGTCTTCGACTACCCGAACCCGACGGTGCTGGCCGAGCACCTGGACGCGGAACTCTTCGCCGGAGGGTCGGCCGCCGCCGTGGTCGTGGCCTCGTCCGACGCCACCGACGACCCGATCGCGATCGTCGGCATGGGCTGCCGCTTCCCCGGCGGCGCCACCTCCCCGGAGAAGCTGTGGGACCTGGTGGCGGGGGGCGTCGACGCGGTGGCCGGCTTCCCGACCGACCGTGGCTGGGACATCGACAACCTCGTCGACCCGGACCCGGACAAGCCCGGCCGCACCTACTGCGGGGAGGGCGCGTTCCTCTACGACGCGGCCTGGTTCGACGCCGAGTTCTTCGGCATCTCCCGCCGCGAGGCCCTGGCCATGGACCCGCAGCAGCGGCTGTTCCTGGAGACCTCGTGGGAGGCCGTCGAGCGGGCCGGCATCGATCCCACCGCCCTGCGCGGCAGCCGCACCGGGGTGTTCGCCGGCCTGATGTACCACGACTACAGCGCGCACCTGCAGCACCTGCCCCCGGAGCTCGACGGCTTCATCGGCACCGGCGTCGCCGGCGGCGTGGTGTCCGGCCGGGTGTCGTACGCGCTGGGGCTGGAGGGGCCGGCGGTCACCGTCGACACGGCGTGCTCGTCGTCGCTGGTCACCCTGCACCTGGCAGCCCAGTCGCTGCGCCGGGGCGAGTGCTCGCTCGCCCTGGCCGGTGGCGTGACCGTGCTCGCCACGCCCAACGCGTTCATCGACTTCAGCCGCCAGCGGGCGCTGGCCCCGGACGGCCGGTGCAAGTCCTTCGCCGCCGGCGCCGACGGCACCGGCTGGGGGGAGGGCGTCGGGGTGCTGGTGCTCGAACGGCTCTCCGACGCGCGCCGCAACGGCCACCCGGTGCTCGCCGTCGTACGCAGCACCGCCGTCAACCAGGACGGCGCGAGCAACGGCATGACCGCGCCGAACGGGCCGTCCCAGCAGCGCCTGGTCAACCAGGCGCTCGCCGACGCGGGGCTGCGCCCGTCCGACGTGGACGCCGTCGAGGCGCACGGCACCGGCACCACCCTGGGCGACCCGATCGAGGCCCGGTCGCTCATCGCGACGTACGGCCGCGACCGGGGCGAACACCCGCTCTGGGTCGGCTCGATCAAGTCGAACATCGGCCACACCCAGGCCGCCGCCGGCGTCGCCGGGGTGATCAAGATGGTGGAGGCGATCCGGCACGGCGTGCTGCCGCCGACCCTGCACGTCGACGCCCCGTCGCCGCACGTGGACTGGGAGGACGGGGCCGTCCGGCTGCTGACCGGGGCGGTGCCCTGGCCGGAGACGGGACGGCCGCGCCGCGCCGGCGTCTCCTCGTTCGGCATCTCCGGCACCAACGCGCACGCGATCATCGAACAGGCGCCCGAGCCGGTGGTGGTGGACTCGACGGCCCGGGTGCCGGTGGTGCCCCTGGTGGTGTCCGGCCGGGACCAGGCCGCGCTGCGCGACCAGGCGGCCCGGCTCGCCGCCCACCTCACCGACGACGTCCCGGCCGTGGACGTCGGCTTCTCGCTCGCCACCACGCGCACCGCCCTGCGGCACCGGGCGGCCGTGCTGGGCCGGGACCTGGCCGAGCTGCGCGCCGGGCTGGCCGCGCTGGCCCGTGGCGAGAACGCCCCCGGGGTGGTCGGCGGGGTCGCCGACACCGCCGGAGCGACCGCCGTGCTCTTCACCGGTCAGGGGGCGCAGCGGGTCGCGATGGCGGAGGGGCTGCTGGCGTTCCCGGTGTTCGCGGCGGCGTTCGACGAGGTGTGCGGTGAGTTGGACGGGCACCTGGAGCGGCCGTTGCGCCAGGTGCTGGGCACCGACGAGGTGCACCAGACGGGGTGGGCGCAGCCGGCGTTGTTCGCGGTGGAGGTGGCGCTGTTCCGGTTGTTCGAGTCGTGGGGTGTGCGGCCGGACTTCGTGGCGGGGCACTCGATCGGTGAGTTGGCGGCGGCGCACGTGGCGGGCGTCCTCACGCTGGCCGACGCCGCCCGGCTGGTGGCCGCCCGCGGCCGACTGATGCAGGCGCTGCCGGCCGGGGGCGCGATGGTGGCCGTACGCGCCACCGAGGACGACGTCGCCCCGCTGCTCTCCGACGCCGTGGCGGTCGCCGCGGTCAACGGCCCCGCCTCGGTCGTGCTCTCCGGCGAGGAGGCCGCGACCCTGGCGGCCGCCGAGGAACTGGCCCGCGGCGGCCACAAGACCAAGCAGCTCACCGTGTCGCACGCGTTCCACTCGCCGCTGATGGATCCCATGCTGGCCGAGTTCCGGGCGGTCGCCGAGTCCGTCACCCACCACCCGCCGGCGATCCCCGTGCTCTCCACGGTCACCGGCGAGCTCGCCGAGCTGACGCCGGAGTACTGGGTACGCCAGGTGCGGGCGACGGTGCGGTTCGCCACGGCGGTCGAGGCGCTGGCGGCACGCGGCGTACGCACCTTCCTCGAACTGGGCCCCGACGCGGTGCTCACCGCGCTCGGCCGGGAGTGCGTGGCGGACGGCGAGTTCGTGCCCGCGCAGCGCGCCGACCGGGACGGACCGCGGGTGGTGACCGAGGCGCTCGCCCGCCTGCACAACCGCGGCGTGCCCGTCGACTGGCCGGCCTTCTTCGCCGGCGCGCGCCCGGTCGACCTGCCCACGTACGCCTTCCAGCGCACCCGCCTGTGGCCGGACGCGCCCGCCGTGGCCGCGCCGACCGACGACTTCTGGGCCGCCGTCGAGCGCGCCGACCTGGGCACGCTGCTGGGCCTGGACGACACCGCGTCCCTGAAGGACGTGGCGGTGGCGCTGTCGTCGTGGCGGCGCGGGCCCGCGCCGGGCTACCAGCTGCGGTGGTCCCCGGTCACGGAGCTGCCGGTGGCCGCGCTGCGGGGCGTGTGGCTGGTGCCGGCGGACGCCGGACGGATCGCCGAGGCGATGACCCGGCACGGCGCCGACGTGCGCCTGTACCGCGACGGCACGGCGGACGAGCTGCTCGACCTGGTGCCGGAGCACGTCGCCGCGGGGGTGCTGACGACGTCCACCGGCCCCGGCCCGGCCGGGCTGCTCCGGGCCCTCGACGAGGCCCGCGTCGACACCCCCGTGTGGTGCCTCACCCGGGGCGCGGTCGCGGTCACCCCCGCCGAGCGGATCACCGACCTGGACGGGGCGGGGGCGTACGGCTTCGGCCGCTCCACCGCCTTCACCACGCCCCGGGCCTGGGGCGGGGTCGTCGACCTGCCGGAGGCGCTCGACGACCGGACGCTGACCGCCCTGTGCCGGGTGCTCACCCGGGGCGCGGGCGAGGACCAGGTGGCGCTGCGCCCGGCGGGCGTCTTCGCCCGCCGCCTCGTCGCGGCCCCCGCGCCGGCCGGTGAGCCGTGGCGGCCGGCAGGCACGGTGGCGGTGCACGGCGGGCCGCTGGCGGACCGGATCGCCGCCCTGCTGGAGGCGGCGGGCGCGACGGTCACCACCGGGGCCGCCGAGACGGTGGTCGTCACCAGCGACGCGGACGACCCGGTCACGACCGCCCTCGCCGCCCGGGCGGAGCGGCTCGTGCTGGTGCAGACGACCGACGAGCTGTTCGGGGTCGCCGGCGCCGCCGAGACGGCGGCCGTGTTCGACGCGATCGCCCAGCAGCGCGACGGGGCGGTGTCGATCGCGGTCGGCCCGGACCTCACCGTCGAGCAGTTCGGCGCGGCGGTGGGCGCGGGCGCGGTCGGCCGGGTCGCCGCCGCCGTGGACTGGGCCTCGTTCGCGCCCGACTACACCCGGTACCGGCCGAGCCCGCTGCTGCGGGACCTGCCGGACGCGATGCGCCACATCACCGAGACCGCCGACGACACGCTCGACGTCGACAGCCCCGAGGCGTTGCGCCGGCTGCTCGACGGCGCCGACGAGGCCGAGACCCGCACGGTGCTGTCCCACGTGGTGCGGGCCCAGACCGCGTACACGCTCGGTCTGCCGTCAGCCGCCACGGTCGACGAGAACCAGGAGTTCCTGGACATCGGCTTCTCCTCGCTCACCGCCGTGGAGCTGCGGCGTCGGCTCGAGGCCCTCACCGGGCTGGAGCTGACCGCCGCGCTCGTCTACGACCACCCGACGCCTGCCGAGGTGGTCGAGGAACTGCTTGCCCAGCGGGCCCTCGTCGCGTAGCAGACCCCCCCCACGACGAGAGCGGCCCCTCGGCACCCCTCACGGAAGGAAGCCCCCATGAGCAAGTCCGCTCGGATGAGCACCCTCATCAAGCCGCCCAAGGTGGCGTGGAACCCGACGGAACGCCGGCTGCTGCGCGCGGCGGGCATCGCCGACCTGCGTGCCGTCGCCCGCAGGGCCGTGCCCCGGATGGTGTTCGACTACTGCGACGGGGCGGCCGACAGCGAGCGCAGTCTCAGCCGCGCCCGGGAGACGTTCGCCAACATCGAGTTCCAGCCGTCGGTGCTGCGCGACGTGTCCGCCCTCGACACCAGCCGCGTGGTGCTGGGCAAGCGGCAGAAGCTGCCGTTCGCCCTGGCGCCCGTCGGGTTCAACCGGGTGATGCACGCCGAGGGGGAGCCCGCCGTGGCCTCGGTGGCGCAGCAGTTCGGCATTCCGTACTCGGTCTCCACCCTCGCCACCACCTCGCTGGCGGACGTCGCCGCCGCCGCGCCGGAGGGGCGGCACTGGTTCCAGCTGTACTTCGCCGAGGACCGGGCGATGGTCAAGGAGCTGATCGCGCTCGCCGAGGAGGCGAAGTTCGACACCATCCTGCTGACCCTGGACACGCCGATCTCCGTGCCGCGCCGCCGCGACATCCGCAACGGGCTCACCATCCCGCCGTCGATGAGCGTCGGCACCATCGCCGAGGCGTTCATGCACCCGGGCTGGTGGATGCGGCAGTGGCGAGCCGGCACCCCGTCGCCGCAGGTGCTCAAGGCGACCGGCGGATCCGCGTCCGACATGATCAAGCGGGTGTTCAACCCCCGGCTGTCCATCGAGGACGTCGAGTGGTTGCGCGGCGCCTGGTCGGGCAAGCTCGTCGCCAAGGGCGTGCAGAGCGTCGCCGACGCGAAGCGGGTCGCGGAGGTCGGGGTCGACGGGGTGTGGCTGTCCACGCACGGGGGCCGCAAGCTCGACCGGGCGCCGGTGCCCGTCGAGCTGCTGCCGCACGTGGTCGACGAGGTCGGCGACCGGGTGGAGGTGCTCGTCGACACCGGCATCACCTCGGGCGCGGACATCGTGGCCGCGATCGCGCTGGGTGCCACCGCCGCCGTGGTCGGCCGGGCCTACCAGTACGGGTTGATGGCCGGCGGCCGTCGTGGCGTCGTGCGCGCCATGGAGATCCTGAGCCGGGAGATCGAGGTCACCATGAAGCTGCTCGGGGTCTCCTCGGTGGGCGAGCTGAACCGCTCGCACGTCAGGTTCCGCTGACTGCCCGCAGCGGGTTCGCGGTTCCTCGACTTCCCCCGGATGGACCGTCGCGCAGGCGCGAATGGTGGCCGGCCGTGGCGACTTCTTCGCGGGGGGTGAGGGGTGTCGGTAGGGGTTACTCCCTGCGGACCCCCTTGGCAATGATCGGACTGTCGTATTTCGGGGCGTACGTGGAGGTTATTAGTGGCACGCATGGGCGGGAATGGTCACTGCCGTTCGTTCAACGGGGACGGGAGGATGGACATCATGGTCCGTGACGACGTCACGGGCGAGCTGTTGGTCTTCCCGCACAGCGGCACCTTCCGTGGTAGCGAGACCTTCGGCGAGCCGGTGCTGATCAGCACCGGCTTCCACCCGCACCGCAACCACGGGCTGGTCCGTCCCATCGACGTCAACGGCAACGGCTACGCCGACGTCATCGGCGTGAGCATGAGCCATATGAACGACACGCACGGGATCTTCCTCTACCCGAACAGGGGTGGGCTGAACGGTCTCGACACCCTCGGCGAGCCGATCCGCATCTCCGGGGCGCGTGACGACAAGAAGTGGGAGACCCTGGGCATCGCGGACGTGGACCTGGACGGCTGCGACGACATGTTCGGCCGCGAGCAGGACGCGGGCCACGTGGACGCGTTCTTCAACCAGCGGCAGGTCAAGCAGAACGAGACGTACGACCGCACCGCGCACCGCCTGGTGACCGTCGACGTCGAGGACTTCCCGCTGGCGATGGCCGACTTCACCGGCACCGGCCGGCCCGACCTGCTGGTCCGCCGGGCGAACGGCGACCTCGACCTGTACGAGTTCGCGCACGACACCTCCGGCGAGGGCCCGTGGTGGCGGGGTGAGGGCCGCTGGTTCACGCTCAGCCGTGGCTGGCAGGAGTTCGAGATCATCACGGTGACCGACATCGACCTCGACGGCCGGCCGGACCTGCTGGGCCTGCGCGCCGACGGCACGCTCGTCGTCCACCTGCACAACGGCACGTTCGACCCGGACCGGCCGTTCGCGACGCTGTCCGCGCCGGAGGTCGTCGCGACCGGCTGGCAGAAGTACTCGGTGGTGAGCTGACGTGGGCCAGCTCGCGCCACGGCCGAGCGGGCCGCCGCGCGTGGCCCGGCGACCCCGCACAGTGGATGTCCGACGAGAGGGGCAGTGGTGAGCGAGAACGAAGCCGGCGACCAGGCCGGATGGCGGCTGGTGGTGGACTCGAAACGCTGCATCAGCTCGGGCTTCTGCGTCGGCAGCGCGCCGGAGCACTTCGCGATGGACCCGGTCTCCCGGCCGCTGGCCGACGTGGTGGCGCCGTCCGACCTGGTGACCGAGGCCGCCGACTTCTGCCCGGTGGAGGCCATCTCGGTGTTCGACGTGCAGACCGGGACGCAGATCGCCCCGGGACGGTGACGGCCGGCCCGTCGGGTGGCAGCACCCGGCGGGCCGACGCCCACCACAGGCCGCCGTAGGCGGCCCTTCTTCGTTTCCGGCCGCGGTCGGTCCGGGTAGCCCACCGGGCGGTTACCGCCCCAGCTGTCGCTCGCGCCGCCGCCCCGGGCCGGCTCGACGCGACCTGTCGAGCTGCCCCCACGCCGAGCCGGAGCGCGCCACCCGGGGGCGCTGGCCGCACGGACGGGGCCGCGCTCACCCGGGGACGCCGGTCGCCTGGACCGGGCCGCGCTAACCCGGGGGACGCCGGTCGTGCGGACGGGGCAGCTCGACAGCGTGCGCGGCGGGACCGTCGGCCCCACCGCGCACCCCCCGACGGGTCAGACGATGTCCAGTTCGTTGTCGAGGATGTCGAACAGGTCGTCCGCGGTGACGGAGGCGAGGTCGGCGCTCTGGGCCGGCGCCGCCGGGGTGGCCTTGTCGCGCCACTTCGTCAGGAGCCGTTGCAGGGCCGTGGCGACGTCCGTCTCCGCCCCGTCCGTCGTCTCCAGCTCGTCCAGCGTCGCCTCCAGCCGCGCGATGCCGTCGACGAGGGTGCGCAACCGCAGCTTCGCCTGGTTGCCGCCCAGCTCCTCGATCAGGTGCTCGACGAGCGCGGCGGGCGTGGGGTGGTCGAACGTCAGCGTCGCCGGCATCCGCAGCCCGGTGGCCTGGTTGAGCCGGTTGCGCAGCTCCACCGCCGTCAGCGAGTCGAAGCCCAGCTGCTTGAACGCCTGGTCCGCCGCGATGGTCTCCACCGACTCGTGGGCCAGCACCGCGGCCACGTTCGTGCGTACCAGGGCCAGCAGCACCTCGCGCTGTTCCGGCTCGGTGAGCCCGGCGAGCCGGCGGGACAGCGGCACCCCGGTGCCGGCCGAGGCGGCGCGGCGGGGGCGGGCGAAGGACCGCAGCGGGGGCGGCGCCGTCGTGCTCGTACGCAGGGCACCCACGTCCAGCTTGATCGGGACCAGGCACGGCTCGTCCGTGCGGCAGGCCGCGTCGAAGAGGGCGAGCCCCTCCTCGACGGAGTGCGCCAGCACGCCGCTGCGCCCGATGCGGGCGAGGTCGGCCTCGGTCAGCCCACCGGTCATCGCGCCACCGCTGCGCCACAGGCCCCAGGCCAGCGACGTCGCCGCGAGGCCGGCCGCCCGGCGGTGCGCGGCGAGCGCGTCCAGGTAGGCGTTCGCCGCCGCGTAGTTCGCCTGGCCGGCCGTGCCCAGCACCCCGGTCGCCGAGGAGAACAGCACGAACAGCTCGACGTCGCCGGCCAACTCGTGCAGGTTGAGCGCGGCGTCGACCTTCGCCCGCAGCACCGTGTCCACCCGTTCCGGCGTGAGCGACTCGACCGTACCGTCGTCCAGCACGCCCGCCGCGTGCACGACGCCGGCCAGGTCGGGCAGGGACGTCAGGAGCTCCGCCAGCGCGGCCCGGTCGGCGGCGTCGCAGGCGGCGACGGTGATCCTGGCGCCCAGCGACTCCAGCTCGGCCGTCAGCTCCGCGGCGCCCGGCGCGGCCGGCCCGCGGCGGGAGGTCAGCACGAGGTGCCGCGCACCGTGCGCGGTGACCAGGTGGCGGGCCAGCGCGGCGCCCAGTGCTCCGGTGCCGCCGGTGACGAGCACGGTGCCCGCCGGGTCGAACAGCCGGCGGTCCGAGTTGGCCGCGAACGCCGCGAGTCGCGGCACGGTCGGCACGCCGGCGCGGACGGCCACCTGCGGTTCCCCGGTCGCGACGGCCGCGCCGACGAGGGCCGGGTCGTCGGTGTCGACGAGGACGAAGCGGTCGGGGTGCTCGGTCTGCGCGGAGCGGACCAGGCCCCAGACCGCCGCGGCGGCCGGGTTCGTGCCGTCGGTGGCGCCCCGGGACACGAACACCAGCGGGGAGCGGTCGCCGGGCAGCCACTCCTGGACCGCCGCGAGCGCGTCGTGCACGGCGGCCCGTACCGTCTCGGCGTCCGTGCCGGTGCCGACCTGGAACACGTCGAAGGCACCGGCGGGGGCCACGGGCCGGGGAACCGGCACCCAGTCCAGCCGGTGCAGCCCGTTCGGGCCGGCGGCGGCGTGCAGCTGCTCGATCGTCACCGGGCGCGCGACCAGCGACTCGACCGTGGCCACCGGCGTGCCGGTGCCGTCGGCGAGCGCCAGGGCGTACGCGTCCCCGGCGGTGGGCGTGATCCGCACCCGCAGGGCCGTCGCGCCGGTGGTCGACACCCGTACGCCGTGCCAGCTGAACGGCAGGCGCAGCGGGCCGTCGGTCCCGGTGGCCAGGGAGATCGGGTGCAGGGCCGCGTCCAGCAGCGCCGGGTGCAGTCCGAAGCGGCCCGTGGGCGCGTCGGCGGGGAGCGCGACCTCCGCGAGCAGTTCGTCGCCGCGGCGCCAGGCCGCCACCAGTCCCCGGAAGGCGGGGCCGTAGTCGATGCCGAGGTCGGCGATGCGGTCGTACAGGTCCTCGACCGGGGCGGGGACGGCGTCGGCGGGTGGCCACTCACCGGCCCAGCCGGTGTCGGGCTCCGCGGCGGCGTCGAGCAGGCCGCTCGCGTGCTGCGTCCACGGCTCGCCGTCGGGTGCGTCCTCGCGTCGGGAGTGCACCCGCAGCGGCCGGCGCCCGGCCTCGTCGGGTTCCCCGATCTCCACCTGTATCCGCACCGCGCCGTCGGTGGGCAGCACCAGCGGCGCGTGCAGGGTCAGCTCCTCGATGCGGTCGAGGTCGACGTGCTCGGCGGCCCGCCGCGCGAGTTCGACGAACGCGGCGCCCGGCAGCAGGACGGTGCCCAGGACGGCGTGGTCGGCGAGCCAGGGCTGCTCGCGCACGGAGAGCCGGCCGGTGAGCACGGTCCGCTCGGAGTCGGCGAGCCCGAGCACCGCGCCGAGCAGCGGGTGGTCGGCGGCACCGAGCCCGAGCCCGCCGGCGCTGGCGGGGGCGTCGTCGGTGAGTAGCCAGTACCGCTGGTGCTGGAACGGGTACGTCGGCAGCTCGACGGAGCGCGCGCCGGCGAAGTAGGCGTCGGTGTCGAAGGCGGTGCCGGTGGTGAAGAGCTGCCCGACGGCCTTGGTGAGGGTGTGGGTTTCGGGTTGTCCGCGGCGGGTGGTGGCGATGGCGGTGGTGGTGTCGGTGGTGGCGGCGGTGGTGAGGACGGTGTCGGGGCCGATTTCGAGGTAGGTGTGGACGTTGCAGGTGGTGGTGAGGGTGGTGATGGTGTCGTGGAAGCGGACGGTGTCGCGGACCTGGTTGACCCAGTGCTCGGGGGTGGGGGTGAGGGGTTGGCCGGTGACGGTGGAGA
>NZ_JBPQTK010000074.1:0-27977 GCF_051386315.1 Micromonospora sp. URMC 107 | reverse complement strand
CCCACCACCGACCCCGACCCCGGCACCCGACCCGACCACCTCGCCTACGTCATCCACACCTCCGGCTCCACCGGCCGACCCAAGGGCGTGGCGCAGACCTGGCGCTGCCTGGACAACCTGATCGACTGGCAGCTCCGCTACGCGGCGCCGGGCAGCCCGGAGCCGGAACGGGTGCTCCAGTTCGCCTCGATCGGCTTCGACGTCTCCGTCCAGGAGATCTGGAGCACCCTGTGCCAGGGCGGCACGCTGGTGCTGATCGGCGAGGAGCGCGTCCGCGACCTGGGCCAGCTGCGGCACGTCCTCGCCGAGCAGGGCGTACGGCGGGCGTTCCTGCCGGCGGCCGTGCTGCACCAGCTGGCCGGCCTCACCGGGGCCGTGCCCCCGCTCGCGCCCGGCTGCGAGATCGTCACCGCCGGCGAGGCGCTGCGGGTCAACGACGACGTCCGCGCCCTGGTGGCCGGGCTGGGCGGCCGGTACCTCTACAACCAGTACGGCCCGACCGAGACCCACGTGGTCAGCCAGTTCGCGCTGGCCACCGCGGCGGCGGCCGACTGGCCGGCACTGCCGCCGATCGGCCGGCCGATCGCCAACGCCCGGCTCTACGTGCTCGACGAGCGGTGCGAGCCGGTGCCGGCCGGCGTGCTCGGCGAGCTCTACATCGGCGGGGCCGGCCTGGCCCGTGGCTACCTCAACCGGCCGGCGGCGACCGCGGAGCGGTTCCTGCCCGACCCGTTCGCCGGGGCGGGCGAGCGGATGTACCGCAGCGGCGACCTGGTCCGCCGCCGGGCCGACGGGACCATCGAGTTCGTCGGGCGCGCCGACGACCAGGTCAAGGTACGCGGCTTCCGGGTCGAGCCGGGCGAGGTGGAGAGCGCCCTGCGGCACGTTCCGGGCGTGCGCGAGGCGGCCGTCCTGCTGCGCGAGGACACCCCCGGCGACCCGCACCTGGTCGGCTACCTGGTCGGCGACGTCACCGCCGAGGCGGCCCGCGAGCGGCTGCGCCGCCGGCTGCCCGAGCACCTGGTGCCGACCCGCTGGGTGGTGCTGGACCGGCTGCCGCTGACCGCCAACGGCAAGCTGGACCGGCGGGCCCTGCGGGCGCCGGAGCAGGCCGACGTCGCCACCGCCTACGTCGCGCCGCGCGACGAGCGGGAGGCCCGGATGGCCGCCATCTGGGCCGAGGTGCTGCGCCGCGACCGGGTCGGCGCGCACGACGACTTCTTCGCGCTGGGCGGCCACTCGCTGCTGGCGACCCGGCTCGTGCACGCGATCAACGAGCGGATGTCGGCGCGGCTGTCGCTGCGTACCCTCTTCCAGAAGCCGGTCCTGGCCGACCTGGCGGCCGAGCTGGCGGGGGCCGGCTCCCCCGCCGCCGACGCCCTCCCGCCGCTCGTCGCAGACCCCGCCGGCCGGCACGAGCCGTTCCCGCTCACCGACATCCAGGAGGCCTACTGGGTGGGTCGCGGGTCCACCATCGAACTCGGCGGGGTCGGCGCGCACGGCTACAGCGAGCTGCGCCTGCGCGACTTCGACGAGGAGCGCTTCACCCGCGCGCTGCACCGTCTGATCGACCGCCACGACATGCTCCGCGCGGTCTTCCACGACGGCGCCCAGCGGGTCCTGCCGACCGTGCCGCGCTACACGATGGCCCGGCAGGACCTGCGCGGGCTCGACCCGGAGACCGTCGGCCGCCGGCTGGGCGAGACCCGCGAGCGGATGTCCCACCAGGTGCTCGACGCCGGCCGCTGGCCGCTGTTCGAGTTCGCGGTGACGCTGCTCGACGGCGAGGCGCGGCTGCACGTCAGCATCGACGCGCTGATCCTCGACGCGGCCAGCGGGCAGATCCTGGAACACGAGCTGGCGCTGCTCTACGCGGACCCGGACGTCGACCTGCCGCCGCTCGCGGTGACCTTCCGTGACTACGTCCTGGCCGAACGGGCCCTGCGGCGCACGCCGCGCTACGAGCGGGCCCTCGACTACTGGCGGGAGCGGGTCGGCACGCTGGCCCCCGCGCCGCAGCTGCCGCTGGAACGGCAGCCGGAGAGCGTCGAACGACCGCGCTTCACCCGCTACGACGCAGTGGTGCCGGCGGAGCGCTGGAGCCGGTTGAAGGCCGCCGCCGGCCGGCACGGGGTGACCCCGTCGGTGCTGCTGGTGACCGCGTTCGCGCAGGTGCTGGCCCGGTGGAGCCGCCAGTCGCGGTTCACGCTGAGCCTGCCGCTGTTCAACCGGCTGCCGCTGCACCCCGGCATCAACGCGGTGATCGGCGACTTCACCTCGCTGGTGCTGCTGGAGGTCGACGTGGCGGCCGGGGCCGACTTCGTGACCCGGGCCCGGGCCGTGCAGGAGCAGCTCTGGCAGGACATCGATCACTCGGCGGTGAGCGGCGTGCGGGTCAACCGCGAACTCGCCCGCGCCCGGGGCACCCGCCACGCGGCCCTGCCGGTCGTGTTCAACAGCACGCTGACCGAGGCGGCCCCCGACGTCGGCGACAGCGGCCTCGCGACGGCGCTCGGCGGCGAGGTCGTGCACGGCATCACCCAGACCCCGCAGGTGTGGATCGACCACACCGTCCTGGAGGCCGGCGGGCGGCTGCACGTCAACTGGGACAGCATCGACGAACTCTTCCCCGCCGGCCTGGTCGCCGAGATGTTCGCGGCGTACCGGGCGCTGCTCGGGCGGCTGGAGGAGCCGGACGCCTGGCACACCGCCGTGGACGGGCCGCTCGCCCCGCCGGTGCCGGCGGCCCCGCCGGCCGGTCGTGGGCTCCTGCACGAGCTGGTCGACCGGCAGGCGCTGGCGACCCCCACGGCGCCCGCGGTGCTCGCGCCGGACCGGCAGCTGGACCACGCCACGGTGCGCGTCGAGGCGCGGCGGCTGGCCGGCCGGCTCCAGGACCGGGGCGTCCGGCCCGGCCAGCTCGTCGCGGTGCTGCTCGACCGCGGTTGGCAGCAGGTCGTCGCCACCCTCGCGGTCCTGCACGCCGGGGGCGCGTACCTGCCGCTCGATCCGGACTGGCCCGCCGAGCGGGTGGCCCGGGTGCTCCAGCGGGCCGGGGCGGGACTGGTCCTGGTGGGATCCGACCGGGTGGCCCTGCCCGAGGGCGTCGAGCGACTGGTGGTGGACGCGACCGCCCTCGGCGCGGGCGGGCCGACGCTACGGCCGGTCGACCTGGCGGAGACCGACGTCGCGTACGTGATCTACACGTCCGGGTCCACCGGCACGCCGAAGGGGGTGACGATCGACCACCGCGGCGCGGTGAACACGCTCCTCGACGTGACCCGGCGCTTCGGCGTCGGGCCGGCCGACCGGGTCCTGGCCGTCAGCGCGCTCAGCTTCGACCTCTCCGTCTTCGACATCTTCGGCACGCTCGCGGCCGGCGCGGCGGTCGTCACGCTCGACCCCGAGCTGGCCCGTGACCCGGCGCACTGGCGGGATGTGGCCCACACCCACCGGGTCAGCGTCTGGAACTCGGTGCCGGCGCTGGCCGGCATCCTGCTCGACCACGCCGACGCCGGCCACCCGCTGCCGGCCTCGTTGCGGCTGGCCATGCTCTCCGGGGACTGGATCCCGCTCACCCTCCCCGACCGGCTGCGCAAGGCGCTGCCCGGGATCCGGGTCGAGAGCCTCGGCGGCGCCACCGAGGCGTCGATCTGGTCCATCCACCACCCGGTCGACGAGGTCGACCCGGCCTGGCGCAGCATCCCGTACGGGCGGGCGCTGGCCCACCAGGGCGTCCACGTGCTGGACGACGCCCTGCGCCCCCGGCCCACCTGGGCCACCGGCGACCTCTACATCAGCGGCGCCGGGCTGGCGCAGGGCTACTGGCGCGACGAGGCGGCGACGGCCGCCAGCTTCGTCGTCCACCCCGTCACCGGCGAGCGGCTCTACCGCACCGGCGACCTGGGCCGGCTGTGGCCGGACGGGACGATCGAGTTCCTCGGCCGCGAGGACGGCCAGGTCAAGGTGCACGGCTACCGGATCGAGCTGGGCGAGATCGAGGCGGCGTTGGAGGGCCACCCGGGGGTGCGCGCCGCCGCGCTGCGGCTGCTCGGTCAGGCGCAGGGCGAGAAGCGGCTGGCCGCCTACGTGGTGCCCGACGGTCCCGCCCCCGACCCGGCCGCCCTGGTGGCGTACCTGGAGCGGCGGCTGCCGGCGTACATGGTGCCGGCGTCGTTCACCGTCCTCGACGCGCTGCCGCTGTCGGCCAACGGCAAGGTCGACCGCGGCCAACTGCCCGACCCGAAGCCGTCGACGGAGGTCGCCGTCGAGGCGCCGGTGCTCACCGACCCGGCCGAGAACCGGCTGGCGGAGATCGTCGCCGAGATCCTCGACCTGCCCGTCGTCGCGCCCGACGCCAACCTGCTGCTGCTCGGCGCCACCTCGATCGACATCGTCCGGATCGCGAACGCCCTCTCCGGCGCGTTGGGCTTCCGCCCGAAGCTGGCCCGGCTGATGCGCCAGCCGACCCTCGCCGACCTGCTGCGGATGTTCCGGGAACACACCGCCGAGCGGGCCGTGGTCGCGACCGCGCAGCGGGCCGCCACCGTGGTCGAGGACCCGGCCGCGCGCGCCGCGTTCACCGCGGACGGGCGGGGCCGTCGCGGCTTCGCGCCCGACACCCCGGCGGTGGCGCTGGCCGCGCCGGCGGATGCGGCGTACGACCGGCGCTACACCGGCTACCGCTCGGTGCGCCGCTTCGACCCCGACCCGGTGCCGGCCGGGGCGCTCGGCCGACTGCTGGCCACCCTCTCCCAGCGGGAGGTCGACGGCCGGGCCAAGTTCCAGTACGGCTCGGCCGGCGGCACCTACGCCGTGCAGACGTACGTCCTGGTCAAGGCGGGGCGCGTCGACGGGGTGCCGGGCGGGGCGTACTACCACGACCCGGCGGCGCACCGGCTGCTGGCGCTCGGCCGCGACCGCGAGCTGAGCCCGGACGCCTTCGACTACTTCGTCAACCGGCCGGTCTTCGAGGCCGCCGCGTTCGCGCTCTTCCTGGTGGCGCAGCGCGCGGCCATCGAGCCCCTGTATCAGGAGCAGAGCCCGACCTTCACCGCCATCGAGGCGGGCGCCATGGCCCAGCTGCTGACGATGGCCGCCCCCGAGAACGGTCTCGGCCTGTGCGGGATCGGCGCGGTCGACCCGGCGGAGCTGGCCGCCCTGTTCGACCTGGAGCCCTCCCACCGGCTGGTCTACACCCTGCTCGGCGGCGGCCGTCCGGGGGCGGGGCCGCCCGAGCCCGACGCCGCGGCCACGGACACCATCACGGTGGAACTGTGAACGCCCACGAGCTGCTCGACACGCTCAACCGGCACGCGGTCGGGTTGCGGGTCGACGGCGACCGGCTGCGCCTCACGGGCTCCCGGGAGGTCCTCACGCCCGACCTGCTGGCCGAGATCAAGCTGCACAAGGAAGAGCTGATCGCGGTCCTGACCGGCGCCGACGCGGACACGATCCCCCGCCGGCCGCGGCCCGACGCCCCGGTGCCGGTCGCGTTCGCCCAGCGGCAGCTCTGGTTCCTCGACCAGCTCTCCCCCGGCAACCCCTTCTACAACAACCCCGTGGCGTTCGACGTCGTGGGCGCCCTGGACGTGCCGGCGCTGGCCCGCGCCCTGACCGAGGTGGTGCGCCGTCACGAGGCGCTGCGTACCGTCTTCACGCTGGTCGACGGGGAGCCCTGCCAGGTCGTCCGGCCGGCGGGGCCGGTCGCCCTGCCGGTCACGGACCTCACCGCGCTGTCCGGCGCCCAACGGTCGCGCCGCGCCGACGAAGCCGCCGAGGCGGAGGCCCGGGCGCCGTTCGACCTGGCCACGGGTCCGCTGGTGCGCAGCGCCCTGCTCCGGCTGGCCGCCGACGAGCACCGCTGGCTGCTCACCGTGCACCACATGGTCGCCGACGGCTGGTCCGTCGGGATCCTGATCGGCGAGGTCGCCGCGCTCTACGGCGCGTACGCGCGGGGCGAGGCCGCCGCGCTGGCCGAGCTGCCCGTGCAGTACCCGGACTACGCGCTGTGGCAGCGCCGGCAGCTCGGCGGCGGCGAGCTGGAACGCCAGCTCGGCTACTGGACGCGGGCGCTGGCCGGCGCGCCCGCGCTGCTGGCCCTGCCGACCGACCGGCCCCGGCCGGCGGTGCAGCGCTACCGGGGCGAGTGCCACGGCACGACGGTGGACGCGGCGGTGCTGCGAGGGCTGCGGGAGATCGGCCGGGCCGGCGACGCGACGCTCTTCATGACGCTCATGGCCGCCCTGTCGGTGCTGCTGTGGCGCCACAGCGGGCAGGACGACGTCTGCGTCGGCACCCCGTTCGCCAACCGCAACCACCGGGACGTGGAGGGCCTGATCGGCCACTTCGTGAACACGGTGGTGATCCGCAACCGGCTGGACCCGGAGCAGTCCTTCGCCGCGCTGCTGGCCGACGTCCGCAGACACCTGCTCGACGCGTACGCCCACCCGGACCTGCCGTTCGAGCAGCTCGTGGACGCGCTCAAGCCGGAACGGCACACCAGCTACTCGCCGCTGTTCCAGGTCATGCTGGTGCTGCAGAACATCCCGCGCGGCCGGCTCGAACTGCCCGGCCTGGCGCTGCGGCCCCTGTCGAGCAGCACCGGCGCGGCGAAGTTCGACCTGTCGGTCGAGGTGCTGGAGCACGCCGACGAGCTGCACGTCGTCTTCGAGTACAACACCGACCTCTTCGACGCCGCGACGATCGCCCGGCTGGCCGCGCACTTCGTCCGCCTGCTCGGGCAGGTCGCGGCCGATCCGTCGGTGCCGGTCGGGGCGCTGCGGCTGCTCGGCCCGGACGAGCGGCGTCGCCTGCTGGTCGAGTTCAACCGCACGGCGCGACCGCTCACCGGCCCGACGGACGTGGTGGCGCGGATCGCGGCGCAGGCGCGGCGGCGCCCCGACTCACTCGCCGTGGCCGATGACGACGAGCGCCTGGACTACGCCACGCTGGAGCGGCGGGCCAACCGCCTGGCGCACGCGCTGATCGCCCGGGGCGTACGGGCCGATCAGGTGGTCGGCCTGCACGCGCGCCGCTCGGCCGGGCTGATCGTGGCCATCCTGGGCGTGCTCAAGGCCGGGGCCGCCTACCTGCCGCTGGACCCGGCCCTGCCGCCGGAGCGGCTCGCCGGCATGGTCGCGGACGCGGCGCCGGCGCTGGTGCTCGGCGACGACGACCTGGCCGCCGTGGAGGCCGAGGGGCGCCACGACGGCCCGCCGGGCATCGTCGTGCACCCGGCCAACCTGGCCTACGTGATCTACACGTCGGGCTCGACCGGCCGGCCCAAGGGCGTCGCGGTCGCGCACGGCGGCGTCGTGAACCTGCTCGACCACTGGGTGTCGCGGCTCGGCGCCGCGCCCGGCGAGGCGGCGGCGCTCTGGTCGAGCGTCGGCTTCGACGTCTCGGTCCAGGAGATCTTCCTGCCGCTGACCACCGGCGGGGCCCTGCACCTCGTACCCGAGGAGTTACGCGCCGACCCGGCGGCGCTGATGGGCTGGCTGCGCGAGCACCGCGTCGTGCAGGCCTACCTGCCCCCGGCCTTCGTCCGGTGGGTCGACGAGGACCCGGCGGCCCGCCTGGCCGGGCTGGCGCTGCGCCAACTGCTGGTCGGGGTCGAGCCGCTGCCCGAACAGGGCCTGCACCGCATCCAGGAGGCCCTGCCCGGCCTGCGGGTCCTCAACGGGTACGGGCCGACGGAGACCACCGTCTACAGCACCGCCTACCTCGACCCGCGGCCGTCGGCCCGGCAGTGCCCGGTCGGCCGGCCGGTGGACAACACCCGCGTCTACCTGCTCGACGAGCGGCTGGAGCCGGTGCCGATCGGGGTGACCGGCGAGATCCACGTCGGCGGCGCCGGTGTCGCCCGGGGCTACCTGGGCCGGCCGGGGGCGACCGCCGAGCGGTTCGTGCCCGACCCGTTCGTGCCCGGGGAACGGATGTACCGCACCGGCGACCTGGCCCGGCTCCTGCCCGACGGGAACGTCGAGTACCTCGGCCGCCGCGACGGCCAGGTCAAGATCCGGGGCTTTCGGATCGAGCTGGGCGAGATCGAGGCCGCGCTGCTGGACCGGCCGGACGTACGCGAGGCGGCGGTGCTGGTCGACTCCGACGCCGCCGGCGAGCCGAGGCTGGTTGCCGGCGTCGTCCGGGGCGGGGCGACGCCGCTGCTGGTCAGCGAGTGGCGCGAGGCGCTGTCGCGACGGTTGCCCGGCTACATGATCCCGTCGCTCTTCGTGGAGCTGCCGCGGCTGCCGCAGACCGCCAACGGCAAGCTCGACCGGGCCGAGGTGCTGCGGCTGGCCCGCGGCGCCGCGCCCTGGCAGGTCAACCTGGCCAGCCCGCGCGACCAGATCGAGCTGACCCTCTACCAGATCTGGAAGCGCCTGCTGCTGCACCCGCAGATCGGCATCGGCGACCGGTTCTTCGACGTGGGCGGCACCTCGATCTCGGCGATCAAGCTGGCGCACGCCATCGGCGAGGCGTTCGGCGAGACGCTGCCGGTCCACGAGATCATGCTGCACCCGACGATCGAGGCGCTCGGCGGCCGGCTGCGGCGGGGCGCGTCGGGCCGGCCGCCGAGCAACCTGATCGAGTTCCGGGCGGGCGACGGCGCCGGCCGGGTCATCTGCGTGCACCCCGCCGGCGGCACCGCGTTCTGCTACCTGTCGCTGGCCAAGGCGCTGCCGGAGTCCCTCGGCGTGTACGGGATCCAGTCGCCGGGGGTGAACCCGGGCGAGGAGTTCCTGCCCACGGTCGAGGCGATGGCCGAGGCCTACCTGGCGCAGGTCGCGCACCTGCTGGACGGGCCGGTGGTGCTCACCGGGCTCTCCTACGGGGGTCTGGTCGCGTACGAGATGGGACGCCGGCTGGCCCTCGCCGGCCATCCCGGGCTGAGCGTGGTCCTGCTGGACACCCTGGGCACCGACGACGCGGCCCACCGGGGCGCGATCGAGCCGGTGGACATGGCCGAGTTCCGCGACAAGCTCGTCAAGTTCAACGGGATGTACCCCGGCATCGACGACGAACAGATCGACCAGTACCACCGCATCTACAACCACAACCGGTCGACCATGCGCGACTACCCGACCCCCGCGTCGCCGGCCCGGCTGGTGCTGTTGCAGGCCACCGCCGGGCGGGACGAGGCCTTCCTGCGCGAGGTGCGCGCCTTCTGGCGTCGGCGCGGCGAGGCCGACTTCCTGCTGGAACGGGTGCACTGCGACCACTGGGACATCCTGGAGAGCGCGGTGGTGCTGCGGGTCGCCGCGCTGCTGCGCGGCGAGGTGGACCGGATCTCCGGCGCCCACGCGATGACGCCGGCCGTACGGGAGGCGTGATGGCGCAGGATCCCGGTCTCGCCCACGCCGTGCTCGCCCAGGCCCGCCGTACCCCCGACGCGGTCGCGGTGGCCGACGGCGACCGGCGCCTCAGCTACGCCGAACTGGACGCCGCCAGCGCCGCCGTCGCCCGGTCCCTGCGCCGGGCCGGGGCCCGCCCGGGTCAGGCGGTCGCGGTGCACCTGCCGCGCGGCTGGCAGCTGGTCTGCGTCATGCTCGGCGTCCTGCGCCTCGGCGCGACCGTGGTGCCGCTCGACCGGCAGAGCCCGCCCGAGCGCCGGGGGCACATGCTGCGCGACTCGGCCGCCGTGGCGGTGGTCCACGGCCCGGACGCGCCCGGCGACCTGCCCGACGGGGTCCGGCCGCTGCCCGTGGCGGCGCTGCTGCCGGTGGACGCCCCGCCCGGCCCGGACGGGGAGCCGGCGCCGGAGGCCGCCCCCGCGCCCGTCGCGTTCGTCTTCTACACCTCGGGCACCACGGGCCGCCCGAAGGGCGTGGAGGTACGCGACGAGGGCATCCTGCGGCTGGCCCGGCCCGGCTACGTCGCGCTGACCCCGGCGGCCCGCTACGCCAGCCTCGCCAACCCGGCGTTCGACGCGCTCAGCTTCGAGATCTGGGTGCCGCTGCTGACCGGCGGCTGCTGCGTCGTCCTCGACGACGAGACGGTGGCGACGCCGCACCTGCTCGACGCCGCGCTGCGCCGGGAGCGGATCGACACGCTCTTCATCACGGTGGCGCTGTTCAACGCGGTGGTCGACGAGCTGCCGCACTGCTTCGCCGGGGTCGGCCAGGTGCTGGTCGGCGGCGAGCAGCTCAACGCCCGGCTGATCCGCCGCTGGTACCGCGACAACCCCGCCAGCCGCACCCGGCTGCACAACGTCTACGGGCCCACCGAGGCGACCACGTTCGCCCTGTGCCATCCGATCCCGCGCGACTTCGACGCGGAGGTGGTGCCGATCGGCCGGGTGCTGCCGGGCACCGACGCGCACCTGGTCGTCGACGGCGTCCGCCTCGCCGCGCCGGGCGAGGTCGCCGAGCTGTACCTCGGTGGCGCGGCGCTGGCGGCCGGCTACCGCAACCTGCCCGAGGAGACCGCCGCCCGCTTCGTCCGGCTGCCCTGGCTGGACGGGTCCGCCGAGCGCCACTACCGCACCGGCGACCTCGTGCGCGCCGACGCCGCCGGCCGGATCGAGTACGTCGGTCGGGTCGACCGGCAGGTCAAGGTCCGCGGCTTCCGGGTCGAGCCCGGCGAGGTGGAGCGGCAGATCCTCGCCCACCCGGGGGTCCGGCAGGCGTACGTGTGCACCCGACGGGACCCGGCGCACGGGACGAACGAGCTGCTGGCGTACCTGGTGACGGCCGCCGATCTCTCCTTCGCCGAGTTCGACCGGCACCTGGGCGCGACGCTGCCGCCGTACCTGCGCCCGCACCGGGTCCACCGGGTCGGGGCGCTGCCGCTGACCGCCAACGGCAAGGTGGACTCCGAGGCGCTGCTGCGACGCGACGACCCGCCCTGGCGCGACGGACCCGACGACCCGCACCCACACGACCAACGCGACGGGCGCGACGACCCGCACCGACGTGACGGTGACGCGGCCGACGCGACCGGGACGGCGTGGCAGCGGGCGGTGCTGGGGCTGGCCGGCGAGGTGCTGCGCGTGCCCGACCTGCGACCGGACGACCGGTGGATCGCCAGCGGCGGGGACTCGCTGAAGGCGCTGCGGCTGCGCTTCGAGATCCAGCGGCGCTGGGGCGCCGAGGTGCCGCAGGCGGTGGTCCTGGGCGGCGACTTCGCCGAGCTGGCCGCGGCGATCGGCACGGCCCGCACCACGACCGGTTCGCCGTACCCGGTGCCGGCGCCCCCGGCCGGCGCCCGGTCCGCGCCGGCCACCTCGGAGCAGCAGCGGCTCTGGCTGTTGCAGCAACGCTCGCCGTCGTCCACCGCCTACCACGTGGGGCTCGCCTTCGAGCTGCGCGGCCGGGTCGACGTCGGCGCGCTGCGGCAGGCGCTGCGCCGGGTGGTGGCGCGCCATCCGGCGCTGCGGACCGCCTTCCGGGCCACCCCCGAAGGGCTGCGCCAGGAGGTGGCCGAGCCCTACGACCCGTGGCGCGCGCCCACCGGGGATCACGACGGCGACGCGGCCGGGTGGCGGGAGCGCGCCCGCGCCCTCTTCGCCGCCCCCTTCGACCTCGGGCAGCCGCGCATGCTGCGGGCGTACTGGCTGGCCCGCGCCGGCGGCGGGGTGCTGCTGCTGCACCTGCACCACATCGCGGTCGACGGCTGGTCGCTGGACGTCCTGTTCCGCGCGCTGTCGGCCGGGTACGCGGCGGCGCTGGACGGCGCGACCGTCGACGAGGACGAGGACGAGCCCGTCGCGACCCCGCTGGACTACGCCCGGTGGCAGGCCGACTGGTTCGCCCACCCGGCCTACCGGGCGCAGCGCGACGCCCTGCGCAACCATTACGCCACCGTGGACGAGACCGACGCGCCGCTGCGGCCGATCCGGGAGCGCGGCGGCACCGGGGACCACCTGCTCCGGACCACCATCGACCCGGCGCGCCGCGGCGCCCTCGACCGGCTCGGCGCCGAGCTGGGACTGACCCGCTTCCCGCTGCTGCTGACGCTCTTCGGCTGGGCCGTGCACGGGGTGACCGGCCGCACCCGTCCGCGCGTCGCCAGCCCGGTGGCGAACCGGCCGGTGCGGGACTTCGAGGCCAGCGTCGGCATGTTCGCCAACACGGTGCTGCTGCCCCTGGCGCTCGACCCCCGCGAGGAGCTGCGCGCGCAGCTGCGGCGACAGGCCGTCGCCGTGCGTACGGTGCTCGACGCCCAGGACGTGGCGCTCGCGCACGCCGTCGCCGACCACGACTTCGGCGCCGACGCGCCGCTCTTCGACTTCCTCTTCGTGCTCGACAACACCGATTTCTCCACACTGGCGCTGCCCGGCTGCGCGTCCCGCCCAGTCTGGCTGGCCCCGACCGAGGCCAAGTGCCCGCTCACCCTCTCGGTCGTCGCGCACGAGGCCGGCCTCGACTGCCTCTGGGAGTACGCCGACGACCACTTCGACGCCGCCGAGGTGGCCGCGGCGGCCGACCTGTTCCGGCAGGGCCTGGACGCGTTGACCCGGGACGGCGCCGGCACGCTGGCCGAGCTGGTGCGGCCCTACCGCGACGGCCTGCCCGAGCCCGGCCGGGGCCCGCGTACCCCGGTGGACTTCCCGACCGTGGCCGAGGCCTTCGCCCAACGGGTACGGGCGGAGCCGGCCGCCACCGCGCTGGTCGCCGGTGACCGCCGCCTCAGCTACGCCGACCTCGACGCGTACGCCTCGGGGCTCGCCGCCGAGCTGGCGCGGCGCCGTCCCGCGTCGACCGGCGGCCGGCACCACGTCGCCCTGTTCTTCGCGCCGTCGGTGGAGCACGTGGTGGCGCTGCTGGCGGCGGCCCGGCTCAACCTCACCGTGGTGCCGCTCGACCGGGCCTACCCGCCGGCGCTGCTCCGTCAGGTCCTGGGCCAGGTCGATCCGCTCTGCGTGCTGCTGGCGCCCGGCGACGAGCCCGCCCTCGACGTGATCGACGACGGCGCCCACCCCCGTCACCCGGTGGTCCTGTCCCGGGCCGCCACCCCCGTCGCCCCGTCGTACGCCGGCCGCCCGCTCTACACGCTCTTCACCTCCGGCTCGACCGGCACCCCCAAGGGGGTCCAGGTCGGCGACGCCCTGCTGGTCAACCTGTTGCGGTGGCAGAGCGAGGCCGGCGGCCTGGCGGGCGGGGCGGCAACCCTGCAGTTCTCCATGCTCTCCTTCGACGTCTCCTTCCAGGAGGTCTTCGGCACGCTCTGCGGCGGCGGCACCCTGCACCTGCCCCGGCGCGGGTGGCGGCAGGACATGCCGGCGCTGCTGGAGCACCTCGACGCCGCCGGCATCGAACGGATCTTCCTGCCGTACGTCGCCCTGCAACTCCTGGCCGAGCACGGGGTGCGCCTGGGCCGGTATCCGTCGCGGCTGCGGGAGGTCGTCACCGCCGGCGAACAGTTGATCTGCACCGACAGCATCCGTCGCTGGTTCGCCGGGCTGCCCGGCGCGCGCCTGTTCAACCACTACGGCCCCACCGAGACCCACGTGGTCAGCAGCCTCTGCCTCGACGGCGACCCGGCCACCTGGCCGACCCGCCCGGCCATCGGCCGTCCGATCGCCAACACGTGGCTGCGGGTGGTGGACTCCGCCGACGAGGTGGTGCCGCCGGACTGCCCCGGGCAGCTGCTGATCGGCGGGGAGCTGGTGGCGCCCTGCTACCTGGACGATCCGGCGCTCGACCGGGCCCGCTTCGTCGAGCTGCCCGGCCTCGGCTGGTTCTTCCGCAGCGGCGACCAGGCCCGCTTCGATCGGGACGGTCTGCTGCACTACCTGGGCCGCGACGACCAGCAGGTCAAGGTGAGCGGACACCGGCTGGAGCTGGGCCAGGTCGAGGCGGCGCTGCTGACGCATCCGGCGGTCGTCAACGCCGTGGTGGTCCGCGACCATCCGCACCTGGTCGCCTGCCTGCAGTTCCGGGGCGACCCACCGGCCCCGGAGGAGCTGACCGGTCATCTCGCGGGGCTCCTGCCCGCGTACGTGCGGGTGGACCGGTTCCGGTGGCTGGCGGAGCTGCCGCGTACCGCCAGCGGGAAGTTGGACCGCCGCCGCGCGCTGAGCGCGCCGGGCGAGGAGCTGCGGCCGGGCGCCGCCGCGCCGGCACCGGCCATGTCGGCCCTGGAGGCGCGGCTGGCCGGGCTCTTCGCGGAGGTCGTCGGCAGACCGATCGGGCCCGATCAGCGCTTCTTCGACCACGGCGCGGGCAGCCTCGACCTGATGCGCTTCCACCTGCGCTGCGCCGCCGAGGGGCTGCCGCTGAGCATCCCCGACCTCTTCGAGCACGTCACCATCCGCCGCCTCGCCCGGTTCCTCACCGGACAGCGGGCCGTCGCTCCCGCGCCGACGCCGAGCGACGCGACCGACGTGGCGCCACCGGCGGACGGGCCGGTCAGCCGGACGGCGGGGGTGGCGGTGACGGCGCCGCCCGGGGCCGGACCGGCGCGCGGCGCGGCCGGGGTGGAGCCGGCACCGGCGGACGAGGCGGCCCGCCGGGCGGCCGGATTCGCGGCCGGGCGGGACCAGGCCGCTCCGGGCCCGGCGGACGAGCCGGTCGCCGTGGTGGGGATGGCCGTCCGGCTGCCCGGCGCCGACGACCTGGCCGCCTTCTGGGCGATGGTGGCGGCCGGCGACCGGGGCATCGAGCACTTCGACGCCGCCGACGGCCTGGTCGGCGCGCGCAGCCAGCTGGCCGGGCTGCTCGGCTTCGACCCGGGGCACTTCGGCATCAGCCGGCAGGAGGCGCGGCTGATGGATCCGCAGCAGCGGCACCTGCTGATGAGCTGCGTCCAGGCGTTGGCGCACGCCGGCATCGCCGATCCGGGCGGGCAGCGGGTCGGCCTGCTCGCCAGCTGCGGCGAGAACACCTACTTCCAGACGATGCTGCGCGAGGCCGATCCGGCGCGGCTGCCGGACTCCTTCCAGTTGGCGCTGCACCACGAGAAGGACTTCCTCGCCACGAAGGTCGCCTACCACCTGCGCCTGACCGGGCCGGCCTTCACCGTGCAGGCGGCCTGCGCGAGCTCGCTGGTGGCGGTCCACGTCGCGGCCGGGCTGCTGCGTCAGGGCGACAGCGACGTGATGCTCGTCGGCGGCGTGCTGGTGGACCCGCTGCTGACCGCCGGCTACCGCTACCAGCCGCAGCACATCTTCTCCCCGGACGGGCACTGCCGACCGTTCAGCGACGACGCCGGCGGCACCGTCGGCGCCAGCGGGGTGGGGGTGGTCGTGCTCAAGCCGCTGCGGCTGGCCCGGCGCGACGGCGACACCGTCTACGCGGTGATCACCGGATCGGCCGTCAACAACGACGGGGCGGAGAAGCTCGGCTTCGCCGCGCCGTCGGTCGCCGGCCAGCGTGAGGTGATCCGTGCCGCGCTGCGTCGCAGTGGCCGGGCCGGCAGCGACCTGGGCTACGTGGAGGCGCACGGCACCGGCACGGAGCTGGGCGATCCGGTGGAGGTGGCGGCGTTGCGCCAGGCGTTCGACCTGGCCGGGTCCGGTCGCACCGCGCTGGCCTCGGTGAAGAGCCAGATCGGTCACCTCGGCGCGGCGGCGGGGGTGGTCGGCCTGGTCCGCGCCGTGCTGGCCGTGCACCACGGGCTGATTCCGCCGAACGTCGACTTCCGTCGCCTCAATCCACGGCTGGGCCCCGACCCCGCCCCGTTCTACGTCCCCACGAAGGCCCGGCCCTGGCCGCTCGACCGGCCGCGCGTGGCGGCGGTCAGCAGCTTCGGCATCGGCGGCACGAACGCCCACCTGGTCTGCGAGGCGGCCGAACCGGCCGGCACCGGCTCGGTGCCGCCGGGCCCCGGCGTACCGGTGCTGGTGCTCGCCAGCGGCAGCGCGGCCGGCCTGCGCGCCGACGCCGAGCGCATCGCCGACTACCTGACGGCCCGGCCCGAGGCCTACCACCGGGTGCTGCGCCACCTGCAGGCCGGCCGGTCGCCGGGTCGTTGGCGGGCGGCGGCCCGCTGCGACGACGTGGCCGCCGCCGTGGCCTGGCTGCGCACCGCGACCGCCGTCGAGGTCACCCCGGTCGAGGCGGCGCCCGTCGAGGTCGGCGGCCCGGCCGGTACGCCGCCGGCGGCCACCCTCGTCGCCGCCTGGCTGGCCGGACGGCCGATCCGGTGGCCGGCCGGGCCGGCGCAGCCGCCCTGGGACTTCCCCCCGCCGGCCTTCGTGCTCGTCGACCACGAGTTCGCCCGCGCAACCCCGCCGGCCGAGGTGACCGCCCCGGCCGGGTCGACACTGCCCGCCAGGTCGACAGCCCCCGCCGGGTCCACACTTCCCGCCGGCACGACAGCCCCCGCCGGGGCCACGTCGTCCGCCGAGCCGACAGCCCTCGCCGGGACCACGCTGGTGGCGTCGCCGGCGGGGGGCACGCCGGTCGACCAGCGGTGGCCGGCGCGGCTGCCCGAGGCGGAGTGGTTGCACCAGCCGCACTGGGTGCGCTGGCGGCACGCGGGGGCCGAGCCCGGCGCCCGCCGTCGGGGGACACTCGTGATCATGGCCGCGGAACCACCGTCGCCGGCCGCGCTGCGCGCCTTCGCGGCGTCCCACGCCCGGGTGGTGGCCGTCACCGCCGCGGACGGCTTCGCCCGGCTCGGGCCGGACAGCTACCAGGTGGACCCGGCCGACCCCGACTCGCTGGGCCGGCTGCTCGCCGCGCTGACGGACGCCACCGCCGCCGGGCAGGGCGGAGTCGACTGGCTGCACGCGCTGCCGCTGGCCGTCGACGGACCGGTCGACGCCGACACGCTGGCCCACTCGTACCGGGCCTGCGTCGACACCCCGGCGGCGCTGCTGGCGGCCGTCGCCGGGCTGCCGGGCCGGCCCCGGTTGCGGGCCTGGTGGCTGTCGCACCGGGCGCAACCCGTGGACGGGGCCGTACGCCGGCCGGAGCTGGGCCTGCTCGCCGGGGCGTGCGAGGTGGCACCCCAGGAGGGCGACGTCGAGAGCCACTGGGTGGACCTGCCGGGCCCCGATCCGGTCCACTGGGCGCCGGCGCTCGCGGCGCTGCTGACCGAGGAGACACCGCCCCGGCGACTCGCGCTGCGCGAGGGCTACTGGTGGGAGCAGGCGCTGCTGCCGGTCCGACCGCCGGCCGCGCCGGCAGCGCGTCCGCTGCCGCCCGGACCGGCCGTGTACGTGGTGCTGGGCGGCACCGGCGGCATCGGGCGGAGCATCGCCGCCTGGCTGCTGGAGCAGGGCGACTGCCGGGTGATCCTGCTGGCGCGGCGCGGGCCGCTGCCGGCCGGACTGGAGCCGTGGGCCGATCGCGTCGACGTGGTCGAGGTGGACCTGGCCGAGGCCGATCCCGACGAACTGGTGGCCCGGCTCGACGCCCGGGCCGGGCGGGTCGACGGGGTGGTGCACGCCGCGGGGGTCGCGGCCGGCGGGCTGATCGGCCGACGGGACGCGGCCGCGATGCGGCGGGCCACGGCCGGCAGGACCCGCGGCGCGCTGCTCGTGGAGCGGCTGGTCGCGCGCCACCGGCCGGCGTTCGTCGTCTACTGCTCGTCGATGTCGGCGCAGCTCGGCGGGATCGGCCAGCTCGACTACGCCGCCACCAACGGGCTGCTCGACGGCTTCGCCCGGCACCGGGCGGACGGGACCGACGCCACGCTGCGGATCTGCGTCGACTGGGACGTCTGGAACGAGGTGGGCCTGGCCCGGGACGCCCTGCCCACCGACGCCCGGCACCGGGCGCACCTGGCGGTCGGCCTCTCCGTGGACGAGGGGCGACGGCTCTTCGCGCAGGCCCTGCGGCTGCGGCTGCCGCACCTGCTCGTCTGCACCACCGCGCTGGACCGGGCGCGGGAGTTCTACGCGCCACCGGCCGGCCCGCAGGTCGCGCCGCCCGCCGTGCCGCACCGGCCGGCCGCCGAGCAGGTCGGCGAATGGCTCTGCGACTGGCTGGGCACCGACCGGCTCGACCCGGCCGCGTCCCTCTACGACCTGGGCGCCGACTCGCTGCTGCTGCTGGACCTGATCGACCGGGTCAAGGAGCACTTCGGGGTCAGCCTCAGCCTGTCCCAGCTGAGCCACCGGGTGAGCCTGACCGAGGTGCTGGGGCTCCTCGGCGAGCCGGGCCGCGTCGCCGAGCCCGCCGAGCCCGCCGTCGCGGTGGAGGTCTGGCAGGCCGGCCGGGGGCGTTCGGTGCTCTGCCTGGTCCATCCGGTCGGCGGCGACGTGCAGGCGTACCGGCCGCTGGTGTCGGCGCTCGGCCCGGAGCTCACGGTCTGCGTCATCGCCGATCCCGCGCTGGCCCGCCCCGGGCAGCCGGCCTGGTCGCTCGCGGAGCGGGCCGCGCGCTACCACGCCGCGCTGCGGGACCGCTTCCCGCCGAACGAGTGGCGCTGGCGGCTCGCCGGGTGGTCGTTCGGCGCCTGGGTGGCGGTGGGGATGGCGGCGGAGGCCGAGGCGGCCGGCCAGCCGGCGGACGAGCTCCACCTGCTCGACCCGCCACCGCCGGACGCCGCGCCGGCCTTCCAGGAGTACGACGAGGAACGGCTCGCCGCGCTCTTCGCCCACGAACTGGGGGCGGCGACCGGCGCGGACACCGCGGCGACGGCGTACGCGGACGCGCTGGCGCGCTGCTGCCGGGCGAACCTGGCGAGCATGGCGCGGCACACCCTGCCCCGGCTGGCCGGGACACCCGGCCGGCTCTGGCTCGCGGGCCGGCCGACGGCCGGCCTGCCGGCGCACGCCGCGCCGCAGGAGCAGGCCCGGCAGTGGCGGGCGCACCTGGCCGGGCTCGCCTGGCACCTCGTCGACACCACCCACTACGGCATCGTCGGGGCGCCGCACGTCCGGGCGGTGGCCGAGGCCATCGACGAGGCGGAGCCGGCCACCGACCCGAAGGCGGCGCGATGAACCCGTACCAGTCGCTGCCGTCGCGGTCGTTCTGGCGCACCGCGGTCGCCGAGCCGGAGATGCTGGACATCGGTGAGGTGTGGACGCCGAAGTTCGCCCTCGCCCCGGACGATCCGGTCCTCACCGCCGGCTCCTGCTTCGCCCGCCACCTCGGCCCCGCCCTGCTCGGCGAGGGGATGAACTGGCGGGAGGCCGAGTTGCCCCCGCCGGGGCTGACCGAGGCCGAGCGCCGGGCCCGCCACTACGGCGCGTTCTCCTTCCGCACCGGCACCATCTACACGGCCGCCACCCTGCGGCAGTGGCTGACCTGGGCGCTGGCGGGCGACACCGGGCCCGACGAGGTCTGGCGCGACGGCGACCGGTTCTTCGACCCGTACCGCCCGTCGGTCGAACCCGACGGGTACGCCTCGGCCGAGGCGACCCTGGCGGCCCGCCGGTCCACTCTGGCGGCGATCCGGGGGGCGGTCGCCGAGGCGGGTTGCCTCATCTTCACCCTCGGGCTGACCGAGGCCTGGCGGGACGTGGTCACCGGCACCGTCCACCCGGTCTGCCCGGGCACCGTCCGGGGCACCTTCGACGCCGGGCGGCACGCCTTCCACAACTTCACCGTGGCCGAGGTGCACCGGGACCTCTCCGCCGCCGTCGCGCTGCTGCGCGCCGCCAACCCCCGGCTGACCGTCCTGCTGACCGTGTCGCCGGTGCCGCTCACCGCGACGGCGACCGGGGCGCACGCGCTGACCGCCACCACGTACTCGAAGTCGGTGCTGCGGGCCGCGGCGGGCCAGCTGGCCCAGGAGCACGACCACGTCGACTACTTCCCCTCGTACGAGCTGATCACCGGCTTCCCGTTCCGGGGGGTCTTCTTCGCGCCGAACCTGCGCGCCGTGACGCCGGCGGGGGTCGCCTTCGTCATGCGCCACTTCTTCGACGCCCTGCGACGGCAACGCGGGGAGACCCGGCCGACGGATCCCGCCGCGTCGGGCCGCCGCGTCGACGCCGCCGACGGAGGTGACCTCTACTGTGACGACGCCGTCCTCGACCACTACCGCGCCGGCTAGGTTCCTGTTGCTGGGCGACTCGCACGCCGGGCCGATCGCCCGCGCGGCGGCCGCCGCCGGGTTGCCCTTCGTCGGTGGCCCGATCGGCTCGGGGCGCGACTTCAACGTCGGCTTCTTCGACGTACGCGACGGCGGCCTGGTGTTCCGGGACGCCGCCGTGCAGGAACGCCACCGCGGCTTCCTGGCCGAGCTGGGCGTGGCCGACATGGGGCAGCTCGCCGTCCCGCTGGTCTCGACGTTCGGCCTGAGCGCCCACTTCTTCGCCACCACCGAGAACTGGCGGATCTACCGGGCGGGCGACGGCGCCTTCCCAGCGGGCTTCCTCTCCGGCGGGCTCTTCGACGACATCGTGCGCGCCATGGCCCGCGACGCGTTGGCCTTCTACCGCCACGCCCTCGACCTGGGACTGCGCGTCCTCGCGGTGCTGCCGCCGCAGCGGGTGCCGGGGATGGCCGACCCGCTGGTCTTCATGGCGGCCCAGGAGACGATCCGCCGCGCGCTCGTCGCGCTCGGCGTGGAGATCGTGGATCTGCGGGCCCGGGTCACCGACGGCGCGGGCCGGCAGCGGGCCGCGTTCTGCGAGCCGGACGACCCGATCCACGGCAACCTCGCCTTCGGCCGGCTGATCGTGGCCGACCTGCTGGCCCGGGGACTGTGACACCGAATCCAGGAGGGAACGAATGGAAGAGCACGTCCTTGCCGCCGTCGAGCGGGCGACGACCCGCCCGCCGGAGCGCTACGAGACCATCACCGTCCGACCGATCTCTCCGGTCATCGGCGCGGAGGTCTCCGGCCTCGACCTCGCCACCGAGCTGTCGGACGAGCAGCTGGCCGAGGTCAGGCGCGCCTTCCTCGCCCACCACGTGCTGGTCTTCCGCGACCAGGTGCTCTCCGCCGAGGACCACAAGCGCTTCGCCGGCCACTTCGGCGAGCTGCGCCGGCAGCCCCTCGCCGACCTCGACGGCGGCGACCCCGCCATCCTCGAGATCAGCGCCGGGCGGGACTCGCGCTTCGTGGCCGGCGAGGACTGGCACACCGACGGGACCGCCGAGGCCGAGCCGTCGCTGGGCTCGATGCTCTACGTCACCAGGACGCCGGAGATCGGCGTCGGTGGCGACACGCTCTGGGCGAACATGCACCTGGCGTACGAGATGCTCTCCCCGCCGATGCGGGCCCTCCTCGACGGCCTGACCGCGGTCCACGACGGCCTGATCCCGTGGCAGGGTCACACCCCGCCGCCGGAGTACGTCGTGCCAAAGAGCGAACACCCGGTCGTCGTACGCCACCCGGAGACCGGTCGCAAGCTGCTCTTCGTCAACGCCGGCTTCACCTCGCACATCGTGCAGCTCTCCCGGCAGGAGAGCCGGGCGCTGCTGGACATGCTCTTCGGCTGGGTCGCCCAGCAGCCGATCCTGAGCTGCCGGGTCCGTTGGACTCCGAACACGCTGGTGTTCTGGGACAACCGCTGCACCCAGCACCACGCCGTGTGGGACTACTATCCGCACTCCCGCTACGGCCAGCGGGTGACCATCAACGGCACCCGGCCGGCCGGGTAGCGGGGCCGATTCGGGTCGCGGGGCCGCGCCGGGTCGCCGGCCGGGCTCGGGTCGCCGTAGCGAGCGCCGGCCAGCGGTCGCCGGGCGCCGATCGGCGGGCGGCGGTCAGCCGCGCACGATCTGCTCGGTGTAGGCCCAGTCGTCGTCCAGGGCGGCGTCGCGTTCCTCGGTCAGGCCCGTCAGGTCCGCGCCCGCGACGCCGCCGGCGCCCGCGATCCGGTCCCGGAGGATCCGGGCGGTGACCACGGCGGCCCGGGTGCCCTGGGCCGTGACCGGGTCCAGGTGGTAGCCGGCGTCGCCGACCAGGCACCAGCCCGGCCCGCTCATCGGCCGGCGCAGCATGCGCATCCGCCCGGCGCCGCCGATCGAGGTGGTACGCCGCCCGGCGGCGACGGCCGGGCCGAGGCGCGGGTCGGCGCGGACCATCCGCTCGTACGAGCGCGCCGGGTGCCGGCCGCTCTCGTCGATGAGGCTCTGGTGCAGGTCCAGCGCGACGCACCACTGCTTGTCGCCGCACGGCGTGGAGATCAGGACGCTGCGGTCCTGCAACGAGAAGTAGGAGCGGTCGGTGGGCAGCGGCAGGTTCTCGTAGTACGCCAGCAGCGCGAACCACGGTGACTCGACGACCCGGTAGGCGCCCGCCCCCACGCGTTCGGCGTTGCGCGACAGCCGCCCGTCGGCCAGCACCAGCAGGTCGCAGGTGACCTCGCTGTCGACGCCACCGTGCCGCACGACCGCCCCGCGCACCCGGCCGGCGTCGATCGTCAGGTCCCGCACCCGGGCCGGGCGCAGCACGGTGACGTTGCCCCGGCTCTGCGCCGCCGCCAGGAGTGCCGGGTCCAGCACCTCGCGAGGCACGCTCATCCGGAACGAGTACGCGTCCTCGCGCGGGTAGACCCGTTCGACGACCTCGTCGCCGATGCGCTGCGTGTCGCCGTAGGTGGGTGGGGCGCCGCAGGCCAGGACCGTCTCCAACAGGCCGACGTCGGCCCAGGCGAGGTTGCCGGAACGGTCCCAGGTGGACTGCTGCGGCCAGAACGCGGTGGGCCGGGAGGCGTCCAGGACGAGGACCCGCTCGGCGTACGGCGCGAGGGCCCAGGCGGTGGACGCCCCGGCGATCCGGCCGCCGACCACGACGACCTCCCAGTGGCCGGCGATCACGCCGGCACCGACCCGGCACGGTGGCGCTCCGGTCGGCTCCCGACGTCGTCACACGACACGGCTCAGTCTCCCATCCGGACCGGACGCGGGGAAGGGAGCGGCCCGGGCGGGGGCCGGTCGCGGTGGCGGTGCCGTCGAGCCCGCCGGAAAACCACCGCGCGCGGAAACCGTCGGAGGGGCCTCTTTGTTACTGGCGGATTACCCAAGACCATTAGATTCACCCAGGTCAGCGGGCTGCCGTCCGGACATGGGGTGCAATGTGAACAGTCAGACGATCGCGCGACCGGAGCCCAGACTCGAGGTTCGGGACCTCCGGTGGGGGCAGCTGTGGGCCGGGGCCCGGCTGCTCGCCCAGGCGTACGAGAACGGCGCGATCTGGGCCGCCGCCGGCTCGCTCCCCCGGTGGCAGCGGAAGTCGGCGCTGACCGCCCTCTACCTGGCGGAGCTGGTGATCGCCCAGCTGATGAGCTCGGGCATCACCCTCGCCGCGTACCGTGCCGACCGGCTCGACGGAATCCTCGTCCTCTACGGCGACGAGCGCACCACGCCGTGGTGGGGCTGGGCGTTGCGCTCGGTGGCGTGCCTGCTCGCGGGGCCGCGGGCCGTGGTGCACGCCGTCCGGATCTCCAATGCGCTGGACCGGATGCGCCCCAGCCGCCCGCACGTGTGGTTCGCGGTGCTCGGCCGGCGGGTCGACTCGGTCGGCGTCGGCTACGTCCTCATGCGCGCCGGCCAGGCGCGGGCCGAGGCCCTCGGCCTGCCGGGCTACCTGGAGACCTCGGCCGGCCCGGAGCAGGTGCAGATCAACGAGATGCTCGGCTGGACCTCGGTGGACGAGTACGTGCTGAGCACCGGAAGCGTCATCAAGACGATGTGGCGCGACAACCCGGCGCGGTCATGACGGCGGCCGGACTGTGCCGCGGGCTGGACACGCTCTTCGCGGTCCCGCCGGAGCACCGGCTCGACGACGTCGACCGCGCCTCGGCGAGGCAGGTCCTCGGCTGCGACGACCACACGCTGTCCACGCTGCTCGACCGCGGACTGCCGGCCAGCGGCGACCCGGGCGAGGAACGGTTCGACTCGCGCGACCTGTTCAACCTGGCGCTGTACTCCGGCACCGGCACGACGGTGCCGGAACAGGCGTTCGCCTACTCGCTGCGGTGGATGCGCTCGTCGACCGAGGAGCTGCTCGCGCCCCGCGCCTCCCGGTTCGCGACGCGGATCGCCTGCGCCGCCGAGGCGTGCGGCCCGGAGCCGACCAGCACGCTGGCCCTGCCGCGCCCCGAACGCCTCGGCGGTGCGGTGCACGACCTGACGGTCGAACCCGCCGGGGACGCCGACGGGCCGAGCGGCGACACCGTCACCCGTACGGCGTCGCAGCTCGCCGTCACCGCCACCGTCCACACCCGCGGCGAGCGGGCCGAGCTGCGCTCCCCGGAGCTGCGCGCGATCGCCGCCGAGTTCGCCGCCATGCAGCTGCGCTGGGTCAAGCTGCCCGAGCCCCTGCAGAACGACGTAGACCTGGTGACCACGCACGGCGTCGCGAGCTGCGACTCGGCGAGCCGGTACCTGGCCCAGCTCTGTGTCCGGGCCGGCATCCCGGCGGTCACCCGGATCGGCTGGGTGGTCGGCATGCTCGACCTGGTCCACGCCTGGGTCGAGGTCGAGGACGCCGACGGGGCGACCAAGGTCATCGACCCGGTCTTCGCGCTGTTCTCCGCCACCGTGCCGGGCACCAACCCGCTGCTGCGGGATCCGGCCGTCGCGCTGCGCACCAACCGCCTCATCCCGACCGGCCTGCCCACCGGCCGGGCCGTGGCCGAGCACCGGTGCGCGGGCGAACCGGCGACGGCCCGGGTCACCACGAAGATCCTCCCCGCACCGACGCGCCCCCAGGAGGGGTCATGAGCACGACCGAGACGGTTCCCGAGTTCCTCACCGCGTTCCTGCGCGCCAGGTGTCCGGACATCGACTCCGTCGGTGTCGACGACGACCTCGTCGACACCGGCGTCCTGAACTCGATGCACTTCGTCGAGCTGCTCTACCTGATCGAGGCGGAGCTGGGCACGGAGATCTCCCTCGACGAGGTGAGCACGGACGACTTCCGCACGATCTCCCGGATCACGCGACGTTTCTTCACCCCGGGGCAGGGCCTCGGCGCGACACCCAAGGAGTAGCAATGTTGGAGACCCGCGTCCGCGAGGTGGTCGCCTCGGTGTTCGGTGTCGCACCGGACGAACTGCCCGAGCAGCTGGATCCGGACACCGTGCCGGGCTGGACCTCGCTGCGCCAGATCCAGCTCATGATGGCGATCGAGAACGCGTTCGGCATCGAGATCGACCCGAACCTGCTGCCGGCCCTCGCGTCCGGCCCGGCGATCGTGCGGTTCCTCGAGGAGACGCTGGCGGTCCCGGAGGGAACGGGCCGATGACGGCGTACCACCCGCAGCTGCGCACGGTGCACGACGTCATCGCCTTCCACGCCGGGCAGCGGCCCGACCATCCGGCGGTGCACTGCGAGGACCGTTCCGTCAGCTACGCGCAGCTGCACCGGTCGAGCAACCGGACGGCGCACGCCCTGCGGCGCGCCGGGGTCACGGCGGGGCACCGCGTCGCCTACCTGGGCAAGGAGTCCGAGCACTACTACGACATCCTGTTCGCCTGTGCCAAGACCGGCACCGTGCTGGTCCCCATCAACTGGCGGCTGCGCGCCGGCGAGATCCGCCACATCATGCGCGACTCCGGCAGCACCGTCCTCTTCTGCGACGAGGACCTCCTGGACACCGTCGACACGCTGCGACCGGACCTGCCCGAGCTGCGCGAGGTCGTATCGCTGGCCGGCTTCACCGGCTGGCAGGCCGACGAGGACGGCGACCTGGACCCGTCCTGGAGCGAGGAGCAGCCTCTGGCCCAGGTCTACACCAGCGGCACGACGGGCAACCCCAAGGGTGTCGTGCTGGCGCACCGCAGCTTCTTCGCCGTGCGGGACGCGCTCGCCTCCGAGGGACTGGACTGGATCGACTGGCGGCCGGACGACGTGAGCCTGATCGGCATCCCCGGGTTCCACATCGGTGGGCTCTGGTGGTCGATCCAGGGGTTCAGCGCCGGCGTCACCAACGTCTCGGTCCGGGTGTTCGCCGGGCACGAGGCGGTCCGCCTCATCCGGCGGCACGGCGTCACCACGGCGTGCGTCGTGCCGGCCCAGTTGCAGATGATGCTCGCCCCGCCCCGACCGAAGCGGGAGGACTTCGTCTCGCTACGCAAGATCGTCTACGGCGGGTCGCCGATCTCCGAGGCGCTGCTCGGCCGCAGCATCGAGATGTTCGGCTGCGAGTTCGCGCAGATCTACGGCCTGTCCGAGAGCGGCAACACCGCGGTCTGCCTGCCGCCGTCGGAGCACGTCGTCGGGGGGCCGCGCATGCAGGCGGCTGGCCGGCCGTACCCGGGCTTCGGCGTGAAGATCATCGACGGTACGGGCCGCGTCCTGCCACCGTTCGAGGTCGGTGAGATCTGCCTGCGGACCCCCGCTCGGATGATCGAGTACCGGGGCCTGCCCGACGCCACCGCCGCGACCCTGGTCGACGGCTGGCTGCACACCGGCGACGCCGGCTACCTGGACGACGAGGGCTTCCTGTTCGTCCGCGACCGGATCAAGGACACGATCATCGTGGCCGGCGAGAACGTCTATCCGGCGGAGATCGAGAACGCGGTCTGCGCGTACCCGGGCGTGGTCGAGGCCGCCGCCGTCGCCGTGCCGCACGAGCACTGGGGCGAGGTCGTGCACTGCTTCGTGGTGACCCATCCCGACCAGCCGACGACCGCCCGCGAACTCACCCCGTTCCTGCGGGGACGGATCGCCGACTTCAAGATCCCGGCGAGCTTCGAGTTCGTCGACCAGCTGCCCCGCAACCCCAGCGGAAAGCTTCTCCGCCGGGAGCTGCGTGAACGGTTCTGGCAGCACCTGGACCGGCGCGTGGCCTAGCCGCCCGCCCGGTGCCGTTTCGGCTCCACGACCCTCACTCACCATGCAAAGGCGGACCCATGCACATTTTCCTGCGCCACCACAGCGACCGCGTCGCGCTCTCGATGGGCAACCCCAACCGGATCTCGCTCGGCTACTCGGAAGATCCGCGAGCGGTCGCGAAGAGGCTGCCGCGACGCGGCGACGACGAGCCGAAGAACGTGCTCCTGCTGGGCGCGAACGGCTACGTCGGCATGCACATGCTGCGTGAGCTCCTCGGCGACGACCGGGTCGCGACGGTCTACGCCCTGGTACGCCGCAAGGGCGACAAGTCCGGGGAGGACCGCATCGCCCGGCAGCTGCGCAAGTACAAGATGGAGCTGCCCGACACCGGGAAGCTGTCGGTCCTGGAGGGCAGCTACCTGGAGCCGGCGATGGGGCTCTCCCCCGCCGCCTACGACGAGCTGCTCACCGAGGTCGACGTGGTCATCGACGCCGCGGGGGCGACGACCCACGACTACCCCTACGCCCGGTACCGCCAGGAGAAGGTGCTGCCGACGCTCCGGCTCGCCGAGTTCTGCCTGCGGAAGCGGTTCAAGACGCTGCACGTCATCGGCTCGGTCGGCAGCGAGGTCTACCAGCAGTGGCGCGACTTCTACCGCAACAGCTTCTTCTACACCGGCTACAGCCGGATGAAGTGGGTCGTCAAGCACATCAGCCTGCGGGCGAACCGCGACGGCGTGCCGATCCACATCTACCAGGCGCCTTTCGCGCTGGGCGGGCCGAGCACCGGGTTCAAGGACCCCGGCATGGAGTACTCGTTCTGGAACATGATCTCGCACGTCCTCCAGCTCGGCATGGTCTGGGACTCGGAGGTCACCAGTCCGGTCGTGGCCGGTGACGTGCTGGCCCGGTCCGTGGTGGCCAACGCGCTGTCGAACGCGCCGCGGGTGATCAGCTACCCGGTGACCCCCGTGACGACCGAGGAGATCGCCGAGCGGTTCAAGCTGAAGCTGGTGCCGTGGAAGACGTTCCGCCGCGAGCTCATCCGCCAGCACCGGTTCCGGCCCGGCCAGATCGACTGGTCGAAGCCGGTGGCCAGCATCCGGCGCGGCCGGCAGCAGTCGAAGTTCGTCAGTTCGCTGTTCCCACGGTCGTTCCACACGCTGTTGAGCAACATCCACACCGCCGCCGCGAACCCGACGGTCGTGCGGGTCGACGCCGACCTGCCGTCGATCGACGTCATGGAGAACAACGCGAGGCGGATCCGCAAGCTCGGCAGGTACCTGCCCGAGGCCACGCCCGTCGCCGTCCCCGCGTCCGTTCCCGCCCCGGCCCCCGCTCCCGAGCCGGTGGCCGTCTGACCCCGCCCCGCGCCGGATGCTGGCCACCGGCTTCGACCAG
>NZ_JBPQTK010000073.1:0-28547 GCF_051386315.1 Micromonospora sp. URMC 107 | reverse complement strand
CCCCGCCAGCACCCCGAACCCCCGCCCCGACGCGCACATGACCCCCTCGCTGGGGCTCAGCCCGCTGTCCCGGGTGCGGCTCGACGAGCTGCTCCAGGAGATGCTGGACCGGGTGGGCGAGGTGGTGACCAGCCGGGAGCGGCTGCGTGCCCTGCTCGACGCGGTGGTCGGCATCGGCACCGACCTGGACCTGCGCAGCACCCTGCAACGGATCGTGGAGTCGGCCTGCGAGCTGGTCGGCGCCCGCTACGGCGCGCTCGGCGTGATCGGCCACGACCGCCTGCTGCACGACTTCATCACCCACGGCATCGACGCGGAGCTGCACGCCAGGATCGGCGAACTGCCCCACGGGCGGGGCGTGCTCGGCCTGCTCATCGACGACCCGCGCCCGCTGCGGATGCCCGACATCACCCAGCACCCGAAGTCCTACGGGTTCCCGCCGCACCACCCGCCGATGCACAGCTTCCTCGGCGTGCCCGTGCGCATCCGCGACCACGTGTTCGGCAACCTGTACCTGGCCGAGAAGCAGGGCGGCGCGGAGTTCACCGAGGACGACGAGGAGATCGTCGTCGCGCTCGCCGCGGCGGCCGGCGTGGCGATCGAGAACGCCCGCCTCTACGCACTGGCCCACCGCCGGGAACGCTGGCTCGCGGCGACCGCCGAGATCACCGCCGTGCTGCTCGGCGAGGTGCGCCGCACCGACGCCCTGACGCTGGTGGCGCGGCGCGCCCGCGAGGTCGCCGAGGCGGAGGTCGCGCTGGTGCTGCTCTACGACCCCGACGCCGAGGAGTTCACCGTCGAGGTGGTGGACGGGGCCGACGAGCAGGCCGGCGCCCTCGTCGGCACCGCGCTGCCGGCGGCCGAGACGAGCTTCGCCGCCGCCGTCGTCGAGGGCCGGCACGACCACGTGGCGGACCTGGCCCACGCCGCGCCCTGGCCGGCGCTGCTGCGGACCGGCCCGGCGATGGTCGCGCCGCTGGCCACCGCCGACACCCTGCACGGGGTGCTGGTGATCGCGCACCGGCCCGACCGGGCGCCCGTCGCTAACGACGACGACATGGCCCTGCTGGGCAGCTTCGCCGGGCAGGCCGCGCTGGCCATGGAACGGGCCCGCGGGCAGGAGGAACGGGAACTGCTGGTGGTCCTGGAGGACCGCGAGCGCATCGCCCGGGACCTGCACGACGTGGTCATCCAACGGCTCTTCGCCACCGGCCTGCAGTTGCAGAGCGCCGCCCCGATGACGACGAAGCCGGAGGTCGCCAGGCGGGTCAACGCGGCGGTCGACGACCTGGACGCCACGATCAAGGACATCCGCCGCACCATCTTCGAGCTGCGCACCCCGATGAGCGCGGCGCTGCGCACCGAGATCCGGGAGGCGATCGAGGCGGCCGCCGAGTCACTCGGCTACCGGCCCCGCCTGGAGCTGACCGGGCCGATCGACAGCGCCGTCCCCGACGCGGTCCGCCCCGACCTCACCGCCGTGCTGCGGGAGGCGCTCTCCAACGCGGTACGGCACGCGCGGGCCGGCCGCGTGACGGTGGCGGTACGGGTCGACGCCGGCCAAGTGAGCGTGACCGTCACCGACGACGGGGTGGGCTGCGACCCGGCCGCCGCGCGCAGCGGCCTGGTCAACCTGCGCGAGCGCGCCGAGCGTCACGGCGGCGAGTTCGACGTACGCCGGGCCGAGCCCCGCGGCACCGAACTGCGCTGGTCGGTGCCCCTGCGGGACTGACCCGCACGCGTCAGTGGGACTTGCCGAGGAGTCGGGTGGCGAGGACGGCCGCCTGGGTGCGGCGCTCCAGGCCCAGCTTGGCCAGCACGCTGGAGACGTAGTTCTTCACCGTCTTCTCGGCCAGGAACATCTTCCCGGCGATCTCCCGGTTGGTGAGGCCCTCGGCCACGTACTCCAGGATCCGCCGCTCCTGCTCGGTGAGCGACTTCAGCTCGCGCGGCTGCTCGACGCCGCTGCGGATGCGCTCCAGCACCCGGGTGGTGATCGCCGGGTCGAGCAGCGACTGCCCGGCCGCCACCCGGCGCACCGCGTCGACCAGGTCGGTGCCGCGGATCTGCTTCAGCACGTAGCCGGACGCGCCGGCCATGATCGCCGCGAAGAGCGCCTCGTCGTCCTCGTACGAGGTGAGGATCAGGCCCTTGATCGAGGAGTCCACGGCCCGCACGTCCCGGCACACGTCGATGCCGTTGCCGTCGGGCAGCCGCGCGTCGAGGATCGCCACGTCCGGCCGCAGGGCCGGGATACGCCGGACCGCCTCCTGGGCGAGGCCGGACTCGCCGACCACCTCGATGTCCCCGCTGCTCTGCAGCAGGTCGGCCAGGCCACGGCGGACGACCTCGTGGTCGTCGAGCAGGAACACGCGGATCATCCCTCGTTTCTACCCGCTACGCACCGGTTTCCGCACGGGTCGAAGGTCCCGAACCGGCCGCACCCCGCGCCGCCCCGGCTCGCCGGCCAGCCGCAGCCGGTGGCGGGCGTCGGCCCGGGGCCGCCACGGGCCGAGGTCCGCACCCGCGACGGGGCCGGTCGGGCCCGCTGGGACGGGACGTCCGGCCCTGCCCGGGCCTCGGTCCGGTGACGCACCGTGGACATGCACCACTCGCCGGCGCACGACCTGCCACGGAAAGGGCACGACCATGGACACCGGTTTCACCGTCGAGCAGCTACGGGCCGCCGCCACCGACGCCGTACGCGCGCCGTCGCTGCACAACACCCAGCCGTGGCGGTTCCGCCTGCGCGACGGCGGCATCGAGGTGCGGGTCGACCCGAACCGCCGGCTGCCGGCCACCGACCCGAACGGCTGGGGGGTCCGGATCGCCTGCGGGGCGGCGCTGTTCAACCTGCGGCTCGCCCTGGCCGTGGCCGGCACCCCGGCGAAGGTCCGGCTGCGCCCCTGTCCGGCCGAGCCGGACGTGGTGGCCCGGCTGGTCCCGGACGTGCCGCGCCGCCCCACCCCCGCCGAGCAGGCCCTGCACGCGGCCATCCCCCGCCGGTTCAGCAACCGTGCGCCGTTCTGGCCCGACCCGGTGCCCGCCGACGCCCGCTGGCGCCTCGCCGAGGCGGCCCGCGCCGAGCAGTGCTGGCTGGAACTGCTGGTCGGCGTCAGCGCGGTGAACGCGTTCGCCGAGATCGCCCGCAGCGCCCACCGGGTGCTGGAGCGCAGCCCGGAGTACCGGGCCGAGCGCCAGGAGTGGGTACGCGCCACGTCCGCCCCGGACGGGATCCCGGCCGCGTCCGGCGGCCCGCAGGGCGAGCCACAGGACCTGCTGCCGTCCCGGGGCTTCGGCGGCCTGGACCGGGCCCCGGGGCGGGACTTCGAACCGGAGCCGCTGGTCGCGGTGCTCGGCTCGCCGGGCAACACGGCGACCGACCAGGTCGTCGCCGGGCAGGCGTTGCAGCGGGTGCTGCTGAGCGCGACGGACTCGGGGCTGGCGGTGTCGATGCTGTCCCAGCCGATCGAGGTGCCGTCGGCGCGGGAGCAGCTGCGGCTGTCGCTGGGGCGGTTCGGCACGCCGCAGATGGTGATGCGCGTCGGATTCGGCCAGCCGGGCTGGCCGACCCCGCGCCGCGAGGTGGACGAGGTGCTCGACCTGCCGGTCACCCGGTCCTGACCGGCCCCGGCCGGCGGTGCCTCGCCGGCCGGGGTCAGGCGCGCGCCGCGTCCGTCGCCGCGAGCAGCGCCGCCTCCCGGTCGGGGTCCAGTCCCACCGGGGCGCGCTGCGGGCGTCCCGCCCGTGGCGGGACCGTGCCGACCGCCCGCAGCCACGCCCAGGTGTCGGCGACCGTCTCGGCCACCGGGCGGCAGGTCAGCCCCGCCGCGTACGCCCGCTCGACGCCGCGCTCCTGCAACCAGCGGTACTCGTGCCCGGCCGGGATCCAGATCGGCAGGTCGTTCCACGGCACCACCCCGGCGGCCAGGATCGGCGCCGGGTCGGTCCAGCGCAGCCGGGCGTCGGCGCCGGTGGCCGCCACGCAGGCGTCGAGCAGCTCCCCCATCGTCGTGTGCCCGGGGCGGCTCACCACGTTGAACGTCCCGCCCGTGCGCGCCGCGCCCCGGTCCAGCATCCAGCCCGCCAGGTCCCGCACGTCGACGTACTGCACCGGCAGGTCGACCGGGCCCGGCGCCAACACGTCCCCGCCCCGGGCGATCCGCGCCAGCCACCAGGGCAGCCGGCCGATGTCCTCGCCCGGCCCGAGGATCAGCCCGGCCCGGGCGATCACCGCCCGCTCGCCGAACACCTCCCGCACGGCCCGCTCGCCGCCGGCCTTGTTGGCCGCGTAGTCGCCGTCGTCGGCGTCGGGCTCCGCGTCCACCACGGGGGCCTCCTCGCCCACCCCGGGGGCGGCGGGCGCCGCGTAGACCGAGCCGCTGGAGACGTAGACGTACCGGTCGACCCGGCCGTCCAGCGCGCGGGCGGCGTCCCGGGCCGCGCGGGGCGCGCCGTCCCAGGTGTCGACCACGAGGTCCCACTCGCCGTCCGCGAGCGCCGTCAGGCCGTCGGGCGCGGTCCGGTCACCCCGCAACCGGCGTACGCCCTCCGGCGTCGCACCGTGCAGCCCCCGGTTGAACACCGTCACCGACCAGCCGCGACGCACCCCCTCGGCGACCGTCGCGCCGCCCACGAATCCCGTCCCGCCCAGCACCAGCAGTCTCATGCGTGCCACTGTGCCGGCTCCGAGCGGCGGCCGGACCCCGTGTTCACGGTCAGCGGATCTGCCGACGGCAGAAGCGGACGTGCGGAACGGGTCTTCCGCGTGCTCGTGGTGGGTCGCCGCCCCGGACGGGGGCCGTCCGCCCACCGTCAGCCGGTGGCGTTCCCGCGCGCTGGGCGGGTGGGGCGGGTCCGAATACGTGGTGGGCGATACTGGGTTTGAACCAGTGACCTCTTCCGTGTCAAGGAAGCGCGCTCCCACTGCGCCAATCGCCCGGGGGTGACCGCCCGGTCCGGCAGGCCGGACCACGAGGGGCGGATCGCGAGCGGACGACGGGATTCGAACCCGCGACCCTCACCTTGGCAAGGTGATGCGCTACCAGCTGCGCTACGTCCGCGTGCCGCCGGTGTTCGTCGGCGACGGGGGAAACTCTACCCGACGGCAAGATCGCCCGGCACGCCGCCCCGCCGGCGGGTCGACCGGGTGATGATTGCGCTGGTCACGCACGGGGTACTGAGGTCCATCGACAGCACACCACATCCCCTGACCTAGGAGGCTGTCGTGGGTATCGGCACCAGCATCTTCCTGATCGCGCTCGGCGCGATCCTCACCTTCGCGCTCGACGCGAGCGTCGGCGGCATCAACCTCGACGTCGTCGGGTGGATCCTGATGGCCGCCGGCGTGCTCGGCCTCATCATGACCACGCTCATCTGGGGACGCCGCCGCCAGGTGGTCAGCACGACCGAGCCGGTCGAGTACCGGCGGGTCGAGGAGCGCCGGGACGTCGCCCCGCCGCTCTGACGCCGGTCCACGCGGCCGCCGGAGCTGGACGGTCGCGCGCACGCCGTGCCGTGCCGGCTGCCCCTCCTCGGGGTGGCCGGCACGTTGCGTCTCCGCCACCCGCACCACCGGCCCGGCGGCGGGTGCCCGAGCTCACCCCGGGATCGGCTCGCTGGCGACCGCCGCGACCGGGTAATAGCGTCTGCTGACATGCGGGCGGAGCCGGACGGGTCGCGGACGCGCGGACGGCCACCGTCGCGCTCGCGCCCCGAACGCGCCGAAGCCGTCGTCGCGATGACCCGGCTCGCCGCCGGCCCGGACCCCGTCCCGGCCGTCCTGGGCGAACTGGCCCGCCGGTCCGCCGCCACGGTCGCCCTGATCGGCGTCGACGGCACGGTCCTCAGCGTCCACCCGGGTCGACACCCGCTCGCCCCGGCCGTGCTGGCCGCCGCCGCCCGCGCCGTACCCGGCCTGCACGCGCGCGGCACCCCGGCGGCCGTGCGGGGCGGCGACGGAGCGCCGACGGTCCACCTCGTCGCACTCGGGGCGGCGGAGCCCGGGAACGGCGCGGACTGCGACCCCGACGGTGGGGCGGACCCACCACCGTGGCTCGCTGCCGTCGACCCGGCGGATCCGGTCCCGGGCGACCTGCTCGCCGACGCCGCGCGCCTGCTCGGGCTCTGCTGGCGGCTGGACCGCTCCGAGCGGGCCCGGCGCCGGGTGGCAGCCGGCGACGGCCGCGGCCGGGAGGCGGTGCTGCACCTGCTCATGGTCGGCGACGTGGCGCCGGCCCGGCGCGTCGCGGCGGCCTTGCGCCCCCACCTGCCGGACGTGGCCCGGGTGTGCGTCGTCGAGTGCGCCCCCGGCCGGCGCGGCGAGGCAGCCGGGCAGGTGACCCGCGTGCTGGGCGGGCGGGCCTGGGTGGTGCCCTGCCCGGTGCGCTCCCGGCACCTCATCGCGCTGGTGCCGGAACACGGCGCGGCGCCGGGCGGCCGTGGCTCCGGCGCGGAGACGGCGGGCCGGCTGATCAGCCGGCGGGTGCCGGACACCCGCGTCGGGGTCAGCGAGCCGGTCCCGCTGCACCGCACCGCGGTCGGCTACGAGCAGGCCTTCCACGCGCTCGCGGTGGCCCGCAGCCACCCGGACGGGCACTGCCGCTTCGACCGCCCGGCGGACCTGCGGTCCGCGCTGGGCCCCGCCGGGACCGACTGGGCCTCGGCCCTGCTGGCACCGTGCCTGTCGTACCGGCCGGCCCGACGCACCGACCCCGACGGGCCGGAACTGCTGGCCACGCTCGGCTCCTGGCTCGCCTTCGACGGCGCGGCCCACCGCCACCTGCGGATCCACCGCAACACCCTCGCGGCCCGGCTGGCGCTGCTGCGCGACCGCCTGGCCCTGGACCTGTCCCGGGTATCCGACCAGTCGGTCGCGTGGCTGGCCCTGCACCTGCTCGGCCCGGCCGCGCCCGGCGACGCCGCCGGCCCGGCCGGGGAGGTCGCGCCCGGCGACGGTGGCGACGCTGCCGGCCCGGCCGGGGCGGTAAACGATGGTGACGACGCCGGGCCGTCCGAGGGCAGCCCGCTCGGGGCGAGCGGCGGCGATCCGCGCGGCGGGGTGCCCGCCGGCGACGGGGACGGCCGGTGGCACGGCCTGGACCGGCTGCTGGCCGCCCCGGCGCTGCGCCTCTGGGCGCACGACCAGGTCGCGCCCCTGAGCGCCGACGGGACGACCGTGGGCCTGGCGACGGTACGCGCCTGGCTGCGCGCCGACGGCCGGCTCCCCGGCACCGCCAGCGCGCTCGGGATCTCGGTGTCCGCCGTACGCAAGCGGCTCAACCGGGCCGAGCAGGTCCTCGGACGAAGCCTGCTACGCGGGCCGAGCGCCCGGCACGAGCTCTGGCTCGCGCTGCGGGTCCTCGACGCCCCGCCGGGCTGAGGGTCCTCGCTCCGGCGGACCGGGTACGACGGCGGGCCGGGGTCGCTGTGCAGGCCGGCACCGCCGACGCCCTCGCTGTGCGGATCGGTCCTCGCCTCGACCCGCCGGGGCTTCCTACCGTGTGGATGCAGCCGGTACGGGACCCCGGCCGTCCACCGACCCACGTCCGGACGCGCGGCACGGGGAAGCACGTCCGACCGGTCGCTCCGGGGGGAGGTGCGGCCGCCCCGTCCACGCCGACGGTCGTGGGCGGGGCGGTCGTCGCCGGTGCCGTCGAACGGATCCTCGTCACCGTGGCCGCCGCTGTTCGTCACGGCGGCGGCGTGCCCGGCCGGCGAGGAACGGGAGCGGCGGACCCGGCCGGCGAGGAAACGGCGCTCGGGGGCGCCAGGGAAACGGCGAAGGCCCGTCACCGGATGGTGACGGGCCTTCGTGCTGGTGGGCGATACTGGGTTTGAACCAGTGACCTCTTCCGTGTCAAGGAAGCGCGCTCCCACTGCGCCAATCGCCCTCGCTTGTTACCGAGGTGGGGACGGGATTTGAACCCGCGTACACGGCTTTGCAGGCCGTTGCCTCGCCTCTCGGCCACCCCACCGAGGTTGCCCCCGTCATGCGTGGCGGCAGCTCCGAGCGGACGACGGGATTCGAACCCGCGACCCTCACCTTGGCAAGGTGATGCGCTACCAGCTGCGCTACGTCCGCGTGTCTCCGGCGTTAACCGGTGACGGGTGAGAACTTTAGCCGAGCCGGCGAGCGGTTGCCAAATCGGGGTGGCTCGCGGCGCGTCAGGCGGCGGCCGGCCGCCCCGCTCGGCGGCGGGCGGGTGTCGCGGGTCCCCACCCCTGAGGCTTCCTAGGAGGATGGACCGAACGCCCTCCCGGCGGCTCGGGCCGGGACCGTCCGGAGCGGACTCGTGCGGTTGCCCGGCCGGCGGCGGGTCAGCCGTCCCGGAGCAGGGCCGGGAACTGTCCGGCTTCCGACTGTAGTGGGCCGGACGGGCCGTGATCCGTAACTGCCCGTGTTCGATTGGATGGGCTACGGTAACGGCGTGACGAGACGTGCGGCCGAGATCCGCCTGGATGCCCTGCTGCGCACGGCCTGTGACGTGATCGTGGAACGCGGTCTGGCCAACACCCGCACGGCCGACGTGGCGCAGGCCGCCGGGGTGAGCCAGGCGCTGGTCTTCTACCACTTCGCCACCAAGGACCGGCTGCTCGCGCAGGCGTTCGCGTACGCGGTGGAGCAGGACCTGGCCCGCCTGGACGCGGTGATGCGCTCCAGCGCCCCGCCCCTGACCAAGCTCCGCCGGATCGTGCGGCTCTACACGCCGGCGGGCCGGGCGACGTCCTGGGCCATGTGGATCGACGGCTGGGCGGAGTCGCTGCGTACCCCGGAACTGGAGAAGGTCTCCCGCCGGCTCGACCTGCGCTGGCGGGAGGACCTGGCGACGGTCATCTCCGACGGGGTCCGCGACGGCACCTTCGAGTGCGCCGACCCGGCCGGGGCGGCGTGGCGGATCAGCGCGGTGGTGGACGGGTTGGCGGTGCAGCTCGCGGTGCACGAGCGGGTGATCTCCCGCCGGCAGTTCGCCGAGTGGGTGCGCCTGCTCACCGCCCGCGAGCTGGGGCTGGACCCGGCGCAGCTGGACTGAGCCCGGCGCCGCCCGCGCCCGGCCAGCCGCGTCGGCGCCCAGGCGGGCAGCCGGCCGTCCGCGAAGCCGGCAAAACGGCTCGGCTGCCGGGGGCAGCCGGAACAATCGTCGGCATGGACCCGCTGGAGACGTACCGCCGCAGCCTGGCCGAGTTCACCGACCGGGTCGCGCAGGTCGGCCCCGGCCAGTGGTCGGACCCGACCCCGTGCCCCGACTGGGACGTCCGGACGCTTGTCAACCACGTGGTGGGCGAGGACCGGTGGAGCGTCGCGCTGCTCGCGGGGCGGACGATCGAGGAGGTCGGCGACCGCTACGACGGCGACCTGCTCGGTCAGGACCCGGCCGGCGCGGCCCGGGAGGCGGCGGGGCAGGCCGAGCTGGCCTTCACCCACCCGGGGGCGCTGGAGCGCACCGTCGCGCTCTCCGCCGGCGAGACCCCCGCCGACGAGTACCTGCACCAGCTGATCGCGGAGCACCTGGTCCACGGCTGGGACCTCGCCGTGGCGATCGGCGCGGACCCCCGGCTGGACGCCGACGCGGTGGCCGCGTGCGCCCGGTGGTTCGGTCGGCGGATCGGCGACTACCAGCGGGGCCGGCTGGTCCGGCCGGAGGTCGACGTGCCGGCGCGGGCGGACGAGCAGGACCGCCTCGTCGCCGCCTTCGGCCGCGACCCCGACTGGGCGCCGTGAGGGACCCGGCCGCAACGCCGGACGCGCGGGGGCGGCCGTCAGGCGGCCGCCGGGCCGCGGCTCCAGCGCCTCCGCAGCCGGCGCAGGGCCGGCGGGTGGACGTTGGCCAGCGTCAGGTCCCCGCCGTAGTGGGCGAGGACCCGGTGGTCCATCAGCCGACGCCATACCGGCGGCACCAGCGCGGCCACCACCATCGTGGCGTACCCGGCGGGCAGCTGCGGCGAGGACTCGAAGCTGCGCAGCGTCTGGTAGCGGCGCAACGGGTTGGCGTGGTGGTCGCTGTGCCGCTGGAGCTGGAAGAGGAAGATGTTGGTCACGCTGCGGTCGCTGTTCCAGCTGTGCCGGGGGTCGACCCTCTCGTAGCGGCCGGCGGGGGTGCGCTGTCGCGCCAACCCGTAGTGCTCCAGGTAGTTGACCACCTCGAGCAGGGAGAACCCGACCACCGCCTGGAGCGCCAGGAACGGCAGCACCCCCGGGCCGAAGGCGACGGCCAGCGCCGCGTAGAGCGCGAGGGTCATCGCGAACGCGTTGAGCACGTCGTTGCGCCACGTCCACGGGCTGCGCCCCCGGATGCGGAACCGCCCGGCCTCCAGCCGCCACGCCGAGCGCAGGCTGCCTGAGACGGTACGCGGCCAGAACGCCCAGAAGCTCTCCCCCAGCCGGGCGCTGGCCGGGTCCTCCGGCGTGGCGACGCGGGTGTGGTGGCCCCGGTTGTGCTCGACGTGGAAGTGCCCGTACGCGGCCGGTGCGAGGGCCACCTTGGACAGCCAGCGCTCCACCGTCTCCCGCTTGTGGCCGAGCTCGTGGGCGGTGTTGATGGCGATGCCGTCGACCACCCCGATCGTGACGACCAGGCCCGCCGCGCCGGCCACCGTCAGGTCGTCCCGGGCCCAGACCGCGCAGCAGAGCACCAGGGCCGCGTACTGGGCGGGCAGGTAGAGGTAGGTCAGCCAGCGGTAGTAGCCGTCGGCGGCGAGCCGCGGCACCGCCTCGTCGGGCGGGTTGTTCCGGTCCTCGCCCACCAGCAGGTCGACCACCGGGATCAGGACGAAGACGGCGGCGGGGGTGAGCCACCAGGCCCACGCGTCGCCGGTGGCCCGCCAGGCCGCCCAGCCGACGAACGGCAGCGCCGGGACGAGCAGCGCCAGCGGCCACCACGGCCGGCGGGCGTCGCGCCACCCGGCGGCGGCGGGGCCTGTCGCTGCGGAGTCGACGGCCATGACCGGCCTCCGATCTGTCGCGGTGTCCCCCTCGACTGTGACAGCCGTCACGACCGTGTACAAGGGGCTGTTTTTGTCGAATCCCGCGCGGGGAGTCAGCCGCCCCCGAGGGCTCCCCGCGCCCGGCCGGGCCGCCTTGAGTAGGCGCGGCCCTTGTTCCCGCCGGGGCGGGCTGATATCCACAGATGCGCATGCGTAACCGCGCGGCGCGGGCCGGCGGAGGGCCGGTCACCCCCGCTCCCACGAGGAGGTCCCGTGGCACAACCGGAGTGGACACCCTGGATGAGCCGGCGGCGACGCCGGCTCGTCCCCGTCCTGGCGGTGACCGCGGTGGCGGCCGCGCTGCTGCCCACCGGCCCCACCGCAGCCGCCCCCACCGGCGGCGCCTCCGTCGAGCGGCGCTCCGGCCCGTTCGCCGAGGGGCACCACCAGCACGCCGACGTCGACAACCGCCCCGGCACCGCCGCCCCCGACGCGCGGCAGCGGGGCCTGGCGCGCAAGGCCGACCCGGACGCCCGGTGGAACCGGCTCGGCACCCCGCACGCGCTCGGCCCCGGCAGCGCGCCCCTCGCCAGCGGTCTCCCCGCCGAGCCGGAGGCGGCCGCCCGCGCGTACCTCACCGACCACCACGACCTCTTCGGGCTGGACGCCGCGGCGGTCGACGCGATGGACCGGGTGCTGGTCCGCCCGATCGGCGCCGGCGCGGTCGTCACCCTCCGGCAGCGCTTCGGTGACCTGCCAGCCGGGCACGACGGCCTGGTCACCGTCGCGGTCACCGGCGGCAGGGTCCTCGCGGTCAGCTCCTCGCTGTCCCGGGACACCGCCGCGCCGGCGCCGGCCACCCTCACCGCCGAGCAGGCGTACGCCGCGGCGCGCGCCGACGCCGGCCTGACCGCCGAGGAGGTACGCAGCCACAGCGTCCGCGCCGTCGCCGTGCCCACCCCGCTGGACGGGCCCCGGGCCGCCTACGAGGTGACCCTGATCGGCGCCGACGCCGACCACCCGGAGGCGTTCACCACCTACGTCGACGGGATCACCGGGCAGGTGCTGGTCCGCGAGGACCTGGTCGACTTCGACTCGGAGAACCCGAGCTGGGCGGTCTTCCCGGCCACCCCGCCGCGCGACCTCGGCCCCGGGCAGGACCCGCGGGTGCGCTGGTGCGGCGACCCCGCGCCGGACTGCCAGGCGGCCTTCCGCGACCCGGCCACCGGCCAGCCCTGGGACGTCGACGCGGCCACCGGCGCGCCGACCGGCACCGCCCGGGGCAACTCCGCCAACACCGTGCTCTCCTGGGGCGGCGGCACGCCGGCCGTACCGGCCACGCCCAGCCCGCAGCGCCGCTACGAGTACCCGTTCACCGACCAGTGGCACCAGGCCCGCTGCAACCCCGGGGTGTTCACCTCGGCGCGGCGCAACGACGCCGACGCCGCGATCGCCAACCTGTTCGCCATGCACAACCGGATGCACGACTGGGCCTGGCACCTCGGCTTCACCGAGGCGACCTGGAACCTCCAGGCGGTGAACCTGACCCCGCAGGGCCGGGGCGGCGACGCCGAGCAGGGCCGCGCCCAGCAGGGCGCGCTCAGCGGCAACCGGAACAACGCCAACCAGGGCACGCCGCGCGACGGCCTGCCGCCGACCACCAACATGTACCTGTGGCAGCCGCAGGCCGGCGGTCCGTACCCGCCCTGCGTCGACGGCGACTACGACATGACGGTGATCGGGCACGAGTACACCCACGCCATCACCAACCGCATGATCGCCGGCCCGGACAACGGCATCGGCGGCCACCAGGGCGGCTCGATGGGCGAGTCGTGGAGCGACCTGCTCGCCGCCGAGTACCTGTTCCAGCACGGGCTGCGCGCCCCCGGCCAGACGCCCTACGTCACCGGCGGCTACGTCACCGGCAACCTGGTCAGCGGCATCCGCAACCACGACTTCAGCCGCAGCCCGCTGAACTACTCCGACGTCGGCTACAACACCGGCGGGCCCGCCGTGCACGCCGACGGCGAGATCTGGAGCGCCACCAACTTCCGGGTGCGCGCCGCGCTGATGAAGCGGTACGGCGTCGGCACCGGGCAGCGGCAGCTCGACTGCGCGCAGGGCAAGGTGGCGGTGGAGCAGTGCCCGGGCAACCGGCGCTGGTCGCAGCTGGTCTTCGACTCGTTCCTGCTCCAGGCCGCCAGCCAGGTGAGCATGCTCGACATGCGGGACAACATGCTCACCGCCGACCTGCTCCGCTTCGGCGGCGCCAACCAGGACCTGCTCTGGGCCGAGTTCGCCCGCTCCGGGATGGGCCGCGACGCCGCCACCAACGGCGCCGCCGACACCGACCCGACGCCGAGCTTCGCCGCGCCGGACGCCGACAACGCGGTGCTCACCCTGCGCCCGAAGGGCGACAGCGCCGACGCGCCGATCCGGGTGTACGTCGGGGCGTACGAGGCGCGGGCGGTGCCGGTGGCCGACACCGACCCGGCCACCGCGCTGCCGGACCGGGTGGAGCTGGTGCCCGGCACGTACCAACTGCTCGCCGTCGCGCCCGGCTTCGGCCACCAGCGGCTGACCGTGGTCGCCAGGGCCGGCGAGGAGAGGTACGTCGACCTGCGGATGAGCCGGAACCTGGCGTCCACGGCGTCCGGCGCGACGGTCACCGGCGACGGGGTCAACCTGGACCGCATCGCCGACGACACCGAGGCCACCAACTGGGCCTCCCTCGACGGGGTGGCGGGCCGGCAGGTCACGGTGGCGCTGCCCGGGGACGCGCCGCAGGTCGTGAAGCGGGTGAACGTCAGCGCCATGCTGCGCCCGGCGATCGCCGGCGACGCCGACCCGGGCAGCCAGAACGCGCTGAGCGCGCTGCGTTCGTTCGCGGTGTCGGCGTGCAACGCGAAGACGACCGACTGCGCGGACCCGGCGAACTGGCAGCGGATCCACACCAGCGCGCCCGACGCGTTCCCGGGCGGGGCGTACCGGGCGTACGTGCGCGACATCAACCTGCGCGAGTTCCTGGTGCCGACCACGCTGGCCACGCACCTGCGGTTGGAGGTGCTGGCCAGCCAGTGCACCGGCGGCCCGGCCTACGCCGGTGAGCAGGACGACGACCCGGCGACCACCACCGACTGCGCGACCGCCAGCCCGGCGCGTACCCAGGTGCGCATCGCCGAGTTCCAGGCGTTCTCGAAGTGACCGCCCCGTCGGGGGCCGGTCGCCGTGCCGAGCGGCCCCCGACGGACCACCTCCGGGTGGCGGGAGCGGTTGGCGGCGACCCGGGGTGGCGCCGGTCGCCGGGTTCGGGCGGCGGGGGACAATCGCCGGCGTGTCCGAGCTCTCCGCCGCCTTCGTCCGGCTGCACGCCAGTCTCGCCCCGGTCGCCTTCGTCCCCGAGGTGCGACTGCACCAGGCGGACGACGCCATCGGGCTGTGGGAGTTGACGGAGGGCGAGTTCCGCAGTGCGCAGCCGCCGCCGTTCTGGGCCTTCGCCTGGGCCGGCGGGCAGGCGCTCGCCCGGTACGTCACCGATCACCCGGAGCTGGTCGCCGGCCGCCGGGTGCTCGACCTCGCCGCGGGCTCCGGCCTGGTCGCCATCGCCGCCGCGCGCGCCGACGCCGCCGCCGTGCGCGCGGTGGAGATCGACGAACTGGCCGTCGCGGCCGTCGCGGTCAACGCCGAGGCCAACGGGGTACGCGTCGACGCGGAACTCGGCGACATCCTCGACGGCGACGCCGGCGGCGCCGAGGTGGTGTTCGCCGGGGACGTGTTCTACAGCGAGGCGATGGCCAACCGGGTGCTGCGCTTCCTGCTCCGGGCCGCCCGCGCCGGGGCGGAGGTGCTGGTGGGCGATCCGGGCCGGGCCTTCCTGCCCCGCGAGCGCTTCGACGAGTTGGCCGTCTACGACGTGCCGGTGCCCGAGACGCTGGAGAGCGTACGGGTGAAGCGCACCACGGTGTGGCAGTTGCGGGCGGGGTTGCCGGGGGCGGGCCGCTAGCGTGTCGGCGTGCTGTTCCGGAGCTGGGCGCAGACCGCCGACGCGCAGTGGCCGGACGTGGCCCGGGTGTCCGACCACGTGGGTGTCGCGCACCTGGTGGTGACCCGGCACGCCCTGGTCCGCCAGGTGCTCACCGATCCGGCGACGTACCGGCCGGACAACGCGCTGGACGCGGTGACCCCGATCCCGGTGGCCGCGCTGCGGGTGCTGGCCGGGCACCGGTTCCGGCTGCCGCCGACCCTGGCGAACAACGGTGGCGCCAGCCACCCGGCGCTCCGGGCGATCGTCGCCGACGCCCTGCACCCGACGCGGGTCGCCGCGCAGCGGCCCTGGCTGACCGGGCTGGTGCGGGAGCGCGTCGGCAGGATCGGCGCCGCCCTGGCCGCTGGCGGGCCGGTGGACCTCTACGCCGAGCTCGCCGCCGACCTGCCGCTGCTGGTGCTGGCCCGGCTGGTCGAGCTGCCCGACGCGCCGGTGGGCGCGGTGAAGGAGTTCGCCCGCGCGGCGCTGGAGCTGTTCTGGGCGCCGCTGGACGCCGAGCGGCAGCGGGCCCTCGCCGCCGAGGTGGGCCGCTTCCACCGGGTGCTGCGGGAGTTCGCCGCGACCGGGGGCGGGCTGGCCGGGTCGCTGCGGGCCGCCGGGCACCCGCCCGACGTGGTGGTCGGCGCGCTGTTCTTCCTGCTGGTGGCCGGCCAGGAGACCACCTCGCAGTTCCTCACCCTGCTGCTGCACCGGCTGGCCGGCGAGCCGGCCGTGCTGGCCGGCCTGCGCGACGGCACCGTCGCGGTCGCCGACGTCGTCGAGGAGGGACTGCGGCTGGAACCGCCGATCGTGACCTGGCGACGGGTGGCGGCGGTGGACACCACGCTGGGCGGGACGACGGTGCCGGCGGGCACCAGCGTCGTGCTCTGGCTGGCCCGCGCCGGCCGGGATCCGGACACCGTCGACGCGCCGGACGAGTTCCGGCCCGGGCAGCGCGGTTCCCGCCGGCACCTGGCCTTCGGTGCGGGCGCGCACCGCTGCGTCGGCGACCAGTTGGCCCGGATGGAGGCGGCGGTGGTGGTCGCCGAGACCGCCGCGCTGCTGGACGGGGTCACCGTGGTCCGCGAGCCGTGGTGCCCGGACAACCTGACCTTCCGGATGCCGGACGCCTTCGTCGTCCGCAGGCGCTGAACCGGCACGCCCGCCGTGGTGCGCGCCCGCCGCCCGTACCCCCACGGTCGCCCAGGCGCACAGGGCGTCCTGATCACCGAGGTTCTCGCGCCACCACCGGACGGGGGCGGACGCGTGACGGCGGGCGGGACCCGACGAAAGTCGGTGCCGGGTGGTGCCGTTCGGGCGCGGTCGGCGCGGGGCTTCCCAACCTAGCGTCGGCACATGATCACATTACGTGGGTTGACCAAGCGGTTCGGGGACACGACCGCCGTCGACGCCCTGACCGTCGACATCGGACCCGGCCGGGTCACCGGGTTCCTCGGCCCGAACGGCGCGGGCAAGTCCACCACCATGCGGATGATCCTGGGGCTGGACCGGCCCACCGCCGGGCAGGCGCTCGTGGGCGGGCGGGCGTACCGGGAACTGCGGCGCCCGCTGCGCGAGGTCGGCGCGCTGCTCGACGCCCGGGCGGTCCACCCCGCCCGGTCGGGCCGGGCACACCTGCTCGCGATGGCCCGGAGCAACGGTATACCGGACCGCCGGGTGGACGAGGTGCTCGCCACCGTGGGGCTGGACGCCCGCGCCGCGGCCAAGCCCGGCCGCACCCTCTCCCTCGGCATGGGGCAGCGGCTCGGCATCGCCGGGGCGCTGCTCGGCGACCCGCCGGTGCTGATGTTCGACGAGCCGGTCAACGGCCTCGACCCGGACGGGGTGCGCTGGGTCCGGCAGCTGATGCGGTCCCTGGCGGACGAGGGCCGGACGGTCTTCGTCTCCAGCCACCTGATGACCGAGATGCAGCTCACCGCCGACCGGCTGGTGGTGATCGGCCGGGGTCGCCTGCTCGCCGACGCCCCGATCGACGAGGTGATCGCCGGCAGCGCGGTGGCCGTGCGGGTACGCAGCCCGCAGCCGGCCGGCCTCGCCGCGCTCGCCGAGCGGCTCACGGCCGCCGGGGCCGCCGTCGCGCCGGCCGGCCCGGGCGAGCTGACCGTCACCGGCGCCTCCGTCGAGCGGATCGGCGACGCGGCGTACGAGCTGGGTGTGCGGCTGCACGAGCTCAGCCCGCACGGGGCGTCCCTGGAACAGGCCTTCATGGAGCTGACCGCCGACAGCGTCGAGTACGCCGGCGCCCCGACCCGGAACGAGGCACGATGAACACGATCTCCGCCGAGTGGACCAAGGTGTGGTCCGTGCGTTCCACCTGGTGGTCGCTGCTGGCCGGGGTGCTGCTGATGGCCGCCACCGCCGGTCAGTTGGCCATCTACGCCGCCAACGCGAACACCAACGACGATCCGGCCGACGACCCCGGGATCGTCACCGTCGGCAGCGTCGTGATCGGCTCGGTCGAGCTGACCCAGTACGCCGTGCTGGCCCTGGGCCTGCTCGTGATCACCAGCGAGTTCACCAGCGGCACGATCCGTACGACCCTCCAGTGCACGCCGTCGCGCGGCCGGGTGCTGCTGGCCAAGGCCGCGGTGACCGGGGCGGTGACCTTCGCGCTCGGGCTGCTGCTCGGCGCGGTCGGCGCGCTGGTGGCCCGGCCGGTGCTCGGCCGCTGGGGCACCACGCCGGCGGGCGGCACGGTCGGCGACGTCCTGGCGGTGGCGACCTACCTGGCGCTGGTCGGCGTGCTGGCCCTCGGGCTCGGCGCGGCCCTGCGCAGCGCGGTGCTCACCCTGACCGTGCTCGTCGCCACGCTGATGATCGTCCCGCTGTCGTTGCAGGAGCCGGACATCGCCGTGCTGAACCGGATCGCCGACGCCTTCCCGGGGGTCGCCGGTGGGCACTTCCTGGCCGGGGACACCGACCCGTACCCGGCGCCGGTCGGGTTGCTGCTGCTCGCCGGCTGGGCCGGCGCGGCGCTGCTGCTGGGCCGGGCCGCGTTGCGCCGCCGGGACGCGTGAGGCGCGGGGGCGTCTTGCGCCGCCGGGCCGCGTGAGGCACGGGGCGGGGTGGGTCAGCCGGTCTGCTCGACCAGCCCCGCCTCGTACGCGAGGATCGCCGCCTGCACCCGGTTGCGCACCTCGAGCCGGGTGAAGACGCTCGTCAGGTAGCTCTTCACGGTCCCCTCGACCAGGTGCAGTCGGCGGGCGATCTCGGCGTTGGACAGCCCGGCCCCGACCAGCGCGAGGACCTCCCGCTCCCGCTCGGTCAGCCCGGCCAGCCGGTCCCGGGCCACCGGCCGGCGGGCCACCCGGTCGCCGCCCAGCTCGATGACCCGGCGGGCCACCCGCGGCGACAGGTACGCGCCACCGTCGGCGACGGCGTGCACCCCGGCGATCAGCTCGCGTGGGTCGCCGGACTTGAGCAGGAACCCGCAGGCCCCGTGCCCGAGCGCCCGGGCGACGTGGTCGTCCTCGCCGAACGTGGTCAGCATGACCGTCGCCGTCTCCGGCACGAGCCGGCGGATCTCGGCGGCGGCGGTGAGCCCGTCCAGCCTCGGCATCCGGATGTCCAGCAGCGCCACCCGGGGCCGGTGCGCCCGGACCAGCTCCACCGCGACCCGGCCGTCACCGGCCTCGGCCACCACCTCGATGCCCGGGTCGGTGGCCAGGATGGCCCGGACGCCGGCCCGGATCATCGCCTCGTCGTCGGCGAGGACGACCCGCACCGGGCCGGCCGTGTCGGCGTTCATCCGTCGATCCGCTCCTTGCTGACCAGCCGGCCCTCGTCGAAGCAGAGCCGCCACGTCGGCTGGGCCAGGGGGAAGTTGCCGTCGGTGTAGTGCTCGCAGCCGGGGCGTGCCGTCCCGGCGGGCGGGTCGAGCTGCCGTCGGGGCAGCCCGGCCAGCTCGGCGCGCTGCGCGCCGACGGGCATCCGGGCGAAGGCCCCGTCGTCGAGGACCGTCCCGGCGGTGGCGACCGGGTAGTAGACCAGCGCGAGAACCAGCGCGAGACCCGCCGGGGCGCCGAGCGCCGTCAGCAGGCTGAGCCGGACCCGCCGGCGGGCGTCGCGCAGCCGCCGTTCGGCCTCGCCGGGCCGATCCCCCGGCTGCCCGCCGTCCGGGGGATCGGCGTCCGCCGTCGGCGCGACCGGAAACCGCCGCTCGCCCGCCTCGCGGGCCGGCCAGCCACCCTGCGTTTCGCGGGTCGACCGGCCGTCCGGTGCCTCGCGGGCCGGCCGGCGGCCGCCGGCGGGGGTAGGGGTGGGGTCGTCCGCGCACGACGGGAGGGCGTCGGCGTCCGGCCGGCCAACCACCGGCAGCCGGGCGCGGACGGCGAAGCCGCCACCGTCCCGGCCGGCCGCCAGGGCGCCGCCGGCGAGCCGGACCCGCTCGGCGAGGGCGAGCAGGCCGGAGCCGGTGGACGGCGGGCCCGGCAGCGGCCCGGCCGGTGGCGGCGCGTTGACCACGCTCACCTCGACCTCGTCGCCGTCCCGGGCCAGGACGACGGTGACCGCCGCGCCGGGGGCGTACCGGGCGGCGTTGGTCAGTGCCTCGCGGACCACCCGGTGCGCGGCGTGCGCGGCCATCGGCGGCAGCTGCGCCAGGGCGTCCACGCCGTCCAGGCGCACCGCCATGCCCGCTTCCCGGGCCCCGTCGACCAGCTCGGCGACGTCCTCGTCGGCCGGCCGGGTGGTCGCCGCGCCGTCCGGCTCCCGGAGCACCCCGATGATCCCGTGCAGCCGCTCGGTGGCGGCGGCGACGCTGGCCCGCAGCTCCCCGGCGGCGGCCCGGTGCCGCGGCGCGAGGTCGGCGGCGACCTCCAGCGCGGCGGCGCGCAGGGCGATCATGCTCAGGTCGTGCCCGAGCGAGTCGTGCATCTCCTGGGCGATCCGGGCCCGCTCCCGCAGCCGGATCCGCTCGGCGGCGCCCCGCCGCTCCCGGTCCCGCGCCTCGGCGTGCCGGCGGCCGGCGTCGGCCAGCACGGCCTGCTGGCGCCGGTACCGCCCGACGAGCCACGGGAACACCCCCGCGAAGAGCAGCACGGAGGCGAGCAGGAACCAGGTGGCCGCGCCGGTGCCGAGCAGCCCCAGGTTGAGCACGGTGCCACCGGCCGCGAGCACGGCGAAGGCGACGGCGGCCGGGACGGCGGTGACGCTGCGGCGACCGGTCAGGTAGCTGAACACCGGGATCGCGAAGAGGAAGTTGCCGTCCAGCAGCGAACCGAGCACGACGACGACCAGGGCGGCCACCGGCCAGCGCCGGCTCACCGCGACCGCCGCGGCGAGCAGCAGCAACGCGCCGACCGTCAGGGCGGTGGCCTGCCACGAGTGCGGCGGGGTGACACCCGCGTACCCGATCGGGGCGGCGGTGGTCGCCCACAGAAGCAGGTTGGCGGACCACCGCCGGACGGCCGCCCGGAACCACCGACCGCCGCCCGCGCGGGCGGACCACCAGCTCTCCACGGCGGCCAGGCTACCCACGCCCGACCTGCGCCGACACCGACGAAAGTCAGGTGCTCAGCTGATCTCCTCGGCCCACGCGCGCCAGTCGTCGAGCACCCCGTACAGGGCCGGGGTGAGCCAGCCGGGCGCGGACCGGCGGAAGACGCCCGGATCCATCGCCCCCGTCCCGGCCGGCAGTGCGCCCATCAGCTTCGGCACCAGGTCGGTCAGGTTGGCCCAGTGCACCAGCTCCGGCGCTGCCGGCCAGGCGCCGACCACGACGCCGGCCGGCACCGCCCGGCGCTCCAGCGCCTCCAGCGTCAGCGCGGTGTGGTTCAGGGTGCCCAGGCCGGCACGGGTCACCACGACGGCCGGGCAGCCCAGCGCCACCGCCAGGTCCGCCACCGTCCAGGGCTTCCCCTCCGGCCACAGCCCCATCGGTACGAGCAGGCCGCCCGCGCCCTCGACGAGCACCAGGTCGTGCTTGTCGGCCTCCTCGCGGACCGCCGCGACGGCGGTGTCCAGCTCCAGCGGCTCCAGCTGGGCGACCCGGGCCGCGGCCAGCGGGGCGAGCGGGTCGGGGAAGCTGGCCAGGGTCCGGCCGGTCAACGGGGCGGCCAGCCGGTTGACGGCGTCGACGTCGCCGGGCTCGCCGCCGGCCGTACCCGTCTGGGCGGGCTTGACCACCGCGACCCGCAGGCCGGCCGCCTGCGCGGCGGCGGCGATCGCGGCGGTGACCACCGTCTTGCCGACGTCGGTGTCGGTGCCGGTCACCAGCACCGGCCCGCGCCACGGCCCGGTCACGGGGCACACTCCACGATGACCTCCAGGGCCCGCTCGAAGTCCGCCCGGGGGACGCCGGCGCCGATGGTCAGCCGCAGCCGGGAGCGCCCGTCCGGCGTGGACGGGGGTCGGAAGCAGCCGACCGCGACCCCCCGGTCGCGGCAGTCGGCCGCCCAGGCGCTCGCCGCCTCGGGGCCGGGGGCGGTGACCGAGACGACCGCGCCGTCGGGGGCGGAGACCACCAGCCCGGCTCCGCTCAGCCGGCGCACGGCCAGGGCGGCCCGGTCGGCCAGCTCCGCGCGCAGGTCGTCACCGGCGCGGGCCAGCCCGACGGCGGCGTGCACGCCGGCGGCGACGGCCGGGGGCAGCGCGGTGTCGAAGATGAAGGTCCGGCCGGTCTCGATCACGTGCCGGACGAACTCCGCCGGCCCGGCGAGCACCCCGCCCGCGCCGCCGAGGGCCTTGGAGAGGGTGGCGGTGACGACCACGTCGGGCTGGCCGGCGAGGCCGGCGGCGGCGACGCCCCCGGCGCCGGCCGGACCGGTCACGCCGAGGGCGTGCGCGTCGTCGACCAGCAGCAACGCGCCGTGCTCCCTTGCGACGGCGTGCAGCCGGGCCAGCGGGGCGAGGTCGCCGTCGACGGAGAAGACCGACTCCGTCACGACCACCGCCGGCCGGCCGGGCGCGGCGGCCAGCGCGGCGGCGACCGCCGCGACGTCGGCGTGCGTGGTCACCACGGTCTCCGCGCCGGAGATCCGGCAGCCGTCGATCAGGGACGCGTGGTTGTGGGCGTCGGAGACGAGCAGCGTACGGGGCCGCACCAGCGCCCGGACCGCCGCGAGGTTGGCCAGGTAGCCGGAGGAGAAGACGAGTGCCCGTGCGGCGCCGAGCCAGTCGGCGAGGGCGTCCTCGAGCGCGTGGTGGGCGTCGGTGGAGCCGCGCACCAGCCGCGACCCGGTGGCCCCCAGCCCGTACGCGGACAGCGCCCGCGCCGCCGCGGCGGTGACCTCGGGGTGGGTGGCCAGGCCGAGGTAGTCGTTGCCGGCCAGGTCGACCACGGCGTCGCCGGCGGCCCGCGGTCGCAGCCGTCGGGTGAGCCCCGCCTTCGCGCGCAGTTCGGCGCGGCGGTCGAGCGCCGCCAGCCAGTCCGCCACCGTCACCCCCACGCCGCCCGCGCCGGCCGCCGTCGGCCGCTTCCGCCGGGCGAAATTACCACCCACCGGCCACCGCCCGGCGTGTCCACCCCGGCGCCCGTGGCCTCGACACGCGGGCCGTTCATCCCGGCCCGGCGGCCTTGTAGGGTACGAGCCATGCCAGAGATCCTCGACCAGGCCCGAACCCAGGTGCTGGAGAACGGCGTCGGTCTCGACCAGGCCGGCGTCCTCGCCGTGCTGAACCTGCCCGACGAGCAGCTGCCCGCCGCCCTCCAACTCGCCCACGAGGTGCGGATGCGCTGGTGCGGGCCGGAGGTGGAGGTCGAGGGGATCGTCTCGCTGAAGACCGGCGGGTGCCCGGAGGACTGCCACTTCTGCTCGCAGTCCGGCCTCTTCACCTCCCCGGTGCGGTCGGTCTGGCTGGACATCCCCTCGCTGGTCGAGGCGGCGAAGCAGACCGCGGCGACCGGCGCGACCGAGTTCTGCATCGTGGCCGCCGTGCGCGGCCCGGACGCCCGGCTGATGAAGCAGATGCGCGAGGGCGTCGCCGCGATCAAGGCCGAGGTCGACATCCAGGTGGCCGCGTCGCTGGGCATGCTCAGCCAGGAGCAGGTCGACGAGCTGGTCGACATGGGCGTGCACCGCTACAACCACAACCTGGAGACCTGCCGCTCCTACTTCCCCAACGTGGTCACCACGCACTCCTGGGAGGAGCGCTGGGAGACCCTGCGGATGGTCCGCGAGTCCGGCATGGAGGTCTGCTGCGGCGGCATCCTCGGCCTCGGCGAGACGGTGGAGCAGCGGGCCGAGTTCGCCGCGCAGCTCGCCGAGCTGGACCCGCACGAGGTCCCGCTGAACTTCCTCAACCCCCGCCCTGGCACCCCGCTGGGCGACCGGCCGGTGGTGGAGGGCAAGGACGCGCTGCGCGCCATCGCCGCCTTCCGGCTGGCCATGCCGCGCACCATCCTGCGGTACGCGGGCGGCCGGGAGATCACCCTCGGTGACCTGGGCACCCGCGACGGCCTGCTCGGCGGCATCAACGCGGTCATCGTCGGCAACTACCTGACCACGCTGGGCCGGCCGGCGACGGCCGACCTGGAGCTGCTCGACGACCTGAAGATGCCCGTCAAGGCGCTCTCCGCGACGCTGTGAGGGCCACCGTGACTCAGACGTGGTGCGACCGCTGCGGCGAGGCCGTGGCGGTCGGGTCGCACGACGGGTGCGCGGCGGCCCGGGTGCTGGAGCCGCCGCGCTTCTGCGCGCACTGCCGCCGCCGGATGAAGGTGCAGGTGCTGCCGGTCGGCTGGGCGGCGGTCTGCGTCGAGCACGGCGAGATCAGGGGCTGAGGCGGATGCTGCGCGGTCGGGTGGTGACCCTGCGGCCGGTGACGGCCGAGGACGTGCCGGTGCTCGCCGCGATCCGGGCCACCCCGGAGGTCCGGCGCTGGTGGCGTGGCGGCGACGACCTCGCCGCCGCCGTCCGGGCCGACCTCGGCGACGAGTCCCTGTCGGTGTACGCGATCGAACACGACGGCCGGGTGGTCGGCGCGATCCAGTGGTACGCCGAGGACGACCCGGACTACCGGCACGCCAGCATGGACCTCTTCCTCGACCCGGCGGTACGCGGCGCCGGGCTGGGCGGGGACGCGATCCGCACCCTGGTCCGGCACCTGATCGACGAGCACGGCCACCACCGGTTCACCATCGACCCGGCGGCGGCGAACACGGCGGCCGTCCGGGCGTACGCGAAGGTCGGTTTCCGCCCCGTCGGGGTGCTGCGCCGCTACGAGCGCGGCGAGGACGGGCGGTGGCACGACGGGCTGCTGATGGACCTGCTCGCCGACGAACTGGCCGACTGACCGCCCCCGGCGACTCAGCGGGCGCAGCGCGTCGTCAGCGGCCCGGCGGGGCGGGGCGCATCGTCCGCAGCCACCGCCGGTGCCGCCGCCAGAGCAGCACCGACCCCAGCACGGCGGCCACCAGCAGGGCCGGCGGCACCGCCACTAACAGGATGACCGGCCGGGCCGGGAACGGACGAGGATCGGTCGCCGGGGCGCCGAAGCGGCCGGCCACCAGCAGGTCCCGCGCCACGTCCATCGCCCACACCGGGCCGGGCGGGTCGAGCAGCGTCTCGACGTGACCGTCGGGGCGCAGGGCCACCAGCTGGACATGCCCCGTCTCCCAGTAGCCGGTGTCGTTCCAATCCGGAAGGTCGGTCGTGCTGGTGCCCGGCTCCGGCTCGTAGCGCACCGCCACCAGGTCGGTCCCACCGCGCCAGCCGAGCGCCCGCAGTGCCTGCCCGCGTACCGGCGGGAGCGCGGGGCCGGCGCCGTCGCGTCCGGTGGCGGCGTCGACGTACCCGACCCGCCAGGTGCGCGCGGCCCGCTGGTCCGCGTCGCACCGGCTCAGGCAGCCGTCCAGGTGGAACACGGCGACGGCCGAGCCGTCGGGGGTGAACGCCCCGATCCCGGCGAGCCGGCGGTCCGGCCCCAGCTGCCTGGACCAGGACGACTCCCCGTTGCGGTCGAGCATGACCAGTTCGTCGCCCGCGCTGGCCACGATCCGCGAACCGTCCGGGGAGAAGGCGGCCAGCGAGCCGGTCCGCACGCTCCACGGGTCGCCGAGGCTTGGCCCGAGGTCCCTGGTCGCGCCGCTGGCCAACTCCAACAGCACCAGCCGGCTGGGCCACGGGCCGTCGTTCTCCGCGTCCTGGCCGGTGCGCTCCGCATGGTGCAGGACGAGCAGCGCGCTGCCGTCGGGCGCCCAGGCCACCGGCGTACCGCAGCAGGTGCTGCCGGCCCAGCCGGTGAAGACCCGGCGGCTGCCGTCGGTGAGGTCCGTGACGCCCACCCAGCCGTCGGTGAAGCTGTCGGCGACGTACCGGCCGTCCGGGGAGAGCAGCACCTCCTCCCCCGCGACACTCTCCCGGCCGCCGTAGAGCAGCATCCGGTACCGGCCGTCGCGGCCGAGGACCGCGACCTTGCCCTCGTGGTCGAGGCCGTCGATGCCGCGCAGGCCGAGGCCACCGCCGCTGAACAGCAGCGAGGCTGGTCCTGGCGGGTCCTGCTCCACGCTGGCCTGCCACATGTACGGCAGGCCGATCCGCTCCGGCACGCCGTCCGGGGCCGCCGCCGGCGTCGCCCACGGGCCCGGGGCCCCGAGCCCGGCCGGCACGCCGAGCGCGCAGGCCAGCACCGCGACCAGGGCCGCCCCGGCGGTCCGCCAGCGAACCCGCCGCCGCTGCCGCCGCCCGGCGGCCCACGGGTCACCGGGCAGCCGGGCCGGCGGCATCCGCTCGCCCAGCTCACGCAGCGCGGTACGCAACTCGTCGCTCATCGGTCCCTCCGTGTGGTCACGCCGACCAGGTCGGCGAGCTCGGGGGCGTGTGCCCGCAGCCGCGCCAGGGCGTCGCGCGTCTGGCTCTTGACGGTCGAGACCGAGCAGCCGAGCGCGTCAGCGGTCTCCGCCTCGGTGAGGTCCTCGAAGAAGCGCAGCACCAGCACGGCCCGTTGGCGAGGGGCGAGCCGGGCCAGTGCGGCACGGACCACCATCGCGCGGGCGACGCCGGCGCTCCCGTCGGGCGTCGCCTGCTCCGGCGGGTCCGCGCGCAGGTCCACCTGCCGCCAGCGACGCCGCCAGAGCGAGACGTGCTGGGTGTACATGGTCCGCCGGACGTACGGCTCGGGGTCGCCGGCCGCGCTCACCCGCTCCCAGTGCCGGGCCACCCGGACCAGCGTGAGCTGCACGAGATCCTCGGCCTGGTGCCGGTCACCGGTCAGCAGCCACGCCGCCCGGGACAGCGCCGCGATCCGGCCGGACACGTACGCCCGGAACGACTCCTCAGGGTCCACACCCACCTCCCGACACGGAGCACGCCCGGCGGTGGCCGGGCGGGTGGGTCCGGCAGAGAGTTTCTCAGGCGTCCCAGATCAGGTCGCGGTCACCGCGGCGGCGGGCGCCGTCGGCGGGGCGGTGCGGGGTGAGCCGGCCGTCGGGCATCAGGTGGCGCACCGGCACGCCGTGGGCCAGCACGGCGACGTCGGCGATCAGCCGCCGGTGGCAGCGCCACCAGACGCTCTCGCTGCACATCACCGCCGTGGTCCGGGCCGCCGCGTCGGCCAGCACCGCGTCCAGCGCCGCCCGGAAGTCGGCGGTACGGGTGTACGCCGCGTACGCCCGGAAGGCGGCGACGGTCCACCAGCTGTCCGGCTCGTCGGCGCCGGCCGGGGTGTGCCGCCGGCCGCCGAGGCGCTGCTCCCAGCGGTAGTCCACGCCGGCCGCCGGCAGCCAGCGGGCCAGCTCCTCCCGGCGTACGTCTGGGTTGGTCCGGCTGGCCGGGAACCGCCGCACGTCCACGACCAGCGCGACCCCGGCGCCGGTCAGCAGCTCGCCCAGCCGCTGCCGGTCCGCCGCCCCGTGCCCCACCGTCACCAGTTCCACGGGAGGGGAATGCCCCGAATCCCGGGCGCCTACCGCCCGGGATCTGCGCGCGGGGCGGCGGGCGGCGCGGCCGGCGGCGAGGGTGGGACGGATGTACCCCGCCCTCCCGGCCGACGAGGCCGACGCGCTCGACTGGCTGGCGTTCGCGCAGGCCGGCGTCGTCACCACCGCCCAGGCGACCCGGTCGCTGACCGAAGGCGCCGTTCGCGGACGCGTGCGCTCGGGGCGTTGGCGCTCGATCTGCCGGGGCGTCGTGCTGATGGGCAACGGCCGGCTCACCCGGGACCAGCAGTTGTGGGTGGCGGTGCTCGCCGCAGGTCCCGGTGCTGTCCTGGCCGGCCCGACGGCCGCCGCCGAGGCGGGCGTACGAGGGTTGCGCAGTGAGCCGCTGCACGTGCTCGTGCCGGCGCACCGGCGGGCGGGCCGGGCCCTGCTGGGCCGGCTGCCGATCGACATGCCGGCGGTCGTCGTGCACCGTACGTCCACGCTGCCGTCGGCGCATCTTCAGCTCGCCCGCCCGCCGCGGACCACCACCGCCCGGGCACTGGTGGACGCGGCCGGCTGGGCCCGCGACGTCGATCAGGCGCAGGCGGCGTTGGCGGCCGGCTGCCAGCAGCGGCGGGTCGCGCCGGAGGAGTTGTCGGCGGTGGTGGACGCGTTGCCCCGGGCCCGTCGACGGGCGTTGATCCGGCAGACCGTGGCCGACATCGCCGGCGGCGCGGAGGCGCTCTCGGAGATCGGCTTCGTTCGGCTCTGCCGCCGTCACGGCCTGCCCGCGCCCCGCCTCCAGCAGCGGCGCGCCGACGCCTCCGGGCGGACGCGGTGGCTCGACGCGTACTGGCGGGAGTGGGGGTTGCACGTCGAGATCGACGGGTCGCACCACATGGACGTCCGGCACTGGGCGGCCGACATGAGGCGCCAGAACGACGTCTGGACCTCGGGGGACCGTATCCCCGCTTTCCTGCGTGGCTGGTCCGTGCCCGCCCCACCGAGGTAGTCGACTCGCTCCGCCGCGCCCTGACGGCCGCCGGCTGGCGCCCCGAGGGGTGAATCTTGGACAGTTGCCGGCCACGGGGAACGGCAACTGTCCAAGATTTTCGCCGGTGGCGCGGACGGTGACGTCCGCGGTGGCGCGGACGTCACCGGGGGTGGTGCGTCAGGAGACGGTGCAGGGGGTGCCGTTGAGGGTGAAGGCGGTGGGTTTGGGGTTCGAGCCGGTGTGGGTGCCGTTGAAGCCGACGCTCGTCGACGCCCCCGGCGCGAGCCTGCCGTTGTAGGAGATGTTGGTGGCGGTGACCGCGGTGCCGCTCTGGGTCCAGGTCGCCGACCAGCCCTGGCCGACCTTCTGGCCGGCGCTGGGGAAGGTGAAGCCGAGCGTCCAGCCGTCGACGGTGGTCGTGCCGGTGTTGGTGACGGTAACGTTCGCCGTGAAGCCGGTGTCCCAGCTGCTGGTCGTCCAGGTCACCGCGCAACCGCCGGACGCGGGCGGGTCGGCGGTGGTGACCGCGACCGGCGCGGACGCCGCCGAGGCGTTGCCGGCCGCGTCCACGGCCACCACGAAGAACTGGTACGCGGTGGCGGCGGTCAGCCCGGTCACCGCCAGCGTGGTGCCGGTGGGCGAGCCGACCAGCGCGTCGGTCGCGCCGGCCTCGCGGTAGACCCGGTAGCCGGTGACGCCGACGTCGTCGGTCGACGCCGCCACGAACACCCTGGCCGTGACCGGGCTGCTGCCCGAGCGGACGTACCGGTTCTCGGTGCGGGCGC